>CAZVZI010000052.1:0-8333 GCA_964631455.1 uncultured Thermodesulfobacteriota bacterium
ATATGGTTTATGAGGAGTCTGCCGAGCAGAATAGGAACCATCATGGATATGACCCTTAAAGAGCTTGAGAGGGTTATATATTATGAAAGCTATATAGTTATAGACCCAAAGGATACTGATCTTAAGGCCGGCGAGCTTTTAACTGACGATAAATATGAAAAGGCCTTGGAAAAGTACGGCCATGATAGTTTTGTCGCAGGTATGGGCGCTGACGCGGTAAAAGAGACATTGAAAAAACTGGATTTGCAAAGGCTTTCGTCTTTTCTTCGCTCCGAGATGAAAAAAACCGCATCTGAGGTAAAAAAGAAAAAGATAATAAAGAGGTTAAAGATAGTCGACGGTTTTAAATCCTCCGGCGCCAGGCCGGAATGGATGATATTAGATGTTGTCCCTGTTCTGCCGCCTGACCTAAGGCCATTGGTGCCGCTTGACGGCGGAAGATTTGCCACATCCGATTTAAACGACCTTTACAGAAGGGTGATAAACAGGAATAACCGCTTGAAAAGGCTTATGGAGTTAAATGCCCCTGATATTATAATACGAAACGAGAAGAGGATGCTGCAGGAGGCTGTGGACGCCCTTTTTGACAATGCCAGAAGGGGAAGGATAATAACAGGCCAGAATAAACGTCCGTTAAAATCATTAAGCGATATGATAAAAGGCAAGGGCGGCAGATTCAGACAGAACCTTCTCGGAAAGAGGGTAGACTATTCCGGCCGTTCAGTTATTGTAATCGGCCCTGATTTAAAATTGCATCAATGCGGCCTGCCAAAGAAGATGGCGCTGGAACTTTTCAAACCGTTTATATACCAGAAACTTGAGGAGCGGGGTTACGCCACTACCATAAAGGCTGCAAAAAAGATGGTTGAACGGGAAAAATCCGAGGTGTGGGATGTTCTTGATGAAGTCATAAGGGAGCACCCGGTGCTTCTGAACAGGGCGCCCACATTACACCGTTTGGGTATCCAGGCATTTGAACCAATCCTCATAGAGGGCAAGGCTATTCAGCTTCACCCGCTTGTCTGTACTGCCTTTAACGCAGATTTCGACGGAGACCAGATGGCTGTCCATGTCCCTCTTTCCGTAGATGCTCAAGCTGAGACAAGGATATTGATGATGTCAACAAACAATATCCTTTCTCCGGCAAACGGCAAGCCGGTGATTGTGCCTACGCAGGATATTGTTCTCGGAATCTACTATATGACAAGGGAAAGAAGCGGCGTTAAGGGAACCAGCAGCGTTCTTTCATCGCCTGAAGAGG
Source organism: uncultured Thermodesulfobacteriota bacterium (assembly GCA_964631455.1). Lineage (GTDB taxonomy): Bacteria > Desulfobacterota > GWC2-55-46 > UBA9637 > UBA9637 > JACRNJ01. Next base: position 1,262 of record CAZVZI010000052.1, read on the forward strand.
TTAGGATTGCGTATGATGCAGGAGAGGTTCATCTCCAGGCAAAGATAAAGGTTAAGATGAATGGGAAATTAACGGATACCACAGTAGGGAGGATTATTCTAAATGAGATATTGCCTGAAGAGATTCCGTTCGAATTTGTAAACAGGGTAATGGATAAAAAGCAGCTTGCAAACCTTGTGGATGTCTGTTACCGCCGCGCGGGAGACAAGAAGACAGTAATCCTTTCCGATAAGCTGAAAAACCTTGGTTTTACCTATGCGACCAAGGCAGGCATATCCATTTGCATAGATGACATGAAGATACCGGCCAAGAAAGGCAAACTCCTGGAAAAGGCATACAGCGAGGTTCAGGAGATAGAGAAGCAATATAATGAGGGTTTGATAACTGACGGCGAAAGATATAACAAGGTTATTGATATCTGGGCGCAGACAACTGAGGAGATTGCGGCAGAGATGCTCAAAGAACTTGGCACCGAGACTGTAAAAGATGAGCATGGCAAAGAAAGAAGCGTCCCCAGTTTCAACCCTATATTTATAATGGCTGATTCCGGGGCAAGGGGATCCACGCAACAGATAAGGCAGCTTGCAGGCATGAGAGGCCTTATGGCCAAGCCGTCAGGCGAGATCATAGAAACGCCGATAACGGCTAACTTCAGGGAGGGATTGACAGTTCTTCAATATTTCATATCCACACACGGAGCAAGAAAGGGTCTTGCAGACACAGCCTTGAAAACCGCCAATTCAGGCTATCTTACAAGAAGGCTGGTTGATGTTGCCCAGGACGCCATAATATCTGAAGATGACTGTGGCACATTGGACGGCATATATATGTCTTCGCTTGTTGAGGGCGGAGAGATTATTGAGCCAATAGGCGAGAGGCTTTTAGGCAGGGTTGTTATGGAAGATGTCATGGATCCTTTTAGCGGGAATGTTATTGTGAAAGAGAATGATGAGATTAATGAAGACAATGTGGCCAAGATAGAAGAAGCAGGTATAGAGAAGGTTAAAATACGTAGCGTTCTTACCTGCAGGAGCAAAAGAGGTGTATGCGCAAAGTGTTACGGCAGAGACCTTGCCAGGGGCAAAATGATTGATATGGGAGAGGCGGTCGGCGTTATTGCGGCCCAGTCCATCGGCGAGCCGGGAACCCAGCTTACAATGAGGACATTCCATATAGGCGGCACTGCCAGCCGAAGGGCGGAACAGACTGTATTGGAGGCAAGGCACGACGGGCATATTAAATTTGTAAATCTGCATACGGCTGTAAACTCAAAAGATGAAATTACAGTGATGAGCAGGAACGGCGAGATCGCTGTCCGCGACGAACAAGGAAGAGACAGAGAGGCAAACTCCATTATATATGGAGCAAAACTCAAAGTAAAGGATGGACAGAAGGTTAAGCAGGGCGATGTGTTGGCAGAATGGGATCCTTATACCAATCCGATACTTACTGAGGCCGGTGGTATCATAAAGTTTGGAGACATTGAAGAGGGAAAGACCATGAGGGAGCAGGTGGATGAAGTTACAGGTCTTTCAAGTAAGGTTATAGTGGCTTACAAGGAAGGCGATTTAAGGCCAAGAATTTCTATAAAAGATGAGGTTGGAAGGACTCTAAAAATATCCGGCACTGCCATGGAGGCCAGATACCAACTTCCTATTGGAGCTATCATCACAGCCAATGAAGGAGATGTTGTTAAAGCAGGAGATATCATTGTTAAGATTCCGCGTGAAACTACAAAAACAAAGGATATCACAGGCGGACTGCCGCGGGTTGCGGAACTCTTTGAGACAAGGAAGCCGAAGGAATGCGCTGTCATCAGTGAAATAGACGGCGCCGTATCTTTTGGCAAGGACACAAAGGGCAAGAGAAAGGTTGTTGTGACTCCGGAGGTTGGAGAGCCTAAAGAATATCTCATTCCTAAAGGCAAGCACATAAGTGTCAGGGAAGGGGACAGGATAAGGGCAGGCGAACCTCTGATGGACGGCTCTGCAAATCCGCACGATATTCTGAGCGTTCTCGGCGTGAAGGAGTTGGCCAAATATCTGGTGGATGAGGTGCAGGAGGTTTATCGTCTGCAGGGCGTCAAGATAAACGACAAACATATAGAGGTGATTGTCCGGCAGATGCTGCGCAGGGTAAAGATAAAAGACTCCGGCGATACGGATTTCCTGATTGGAGATCAGGTTGAAAGATATATGTTTGAAGAGGCGAATGAAAAAATGCTTGCAAAAGGGAAGAAGCCTGCCATTGCCGAGCCGCTTTTGCAAGGCATTACCAAGGCATCGCTTTCCACAGAGAGTTTTATATCTGCCGCCTCTTTCCAGGAGACGACAAGGGTTTTAACCGAGGCGAGTATCGCAGGCAAGGTAGATTACCTGAGAGGGCTCAAGGAGAATGTGATTATGGGCAGGCTTATTCCTGCCGGCACGGGCTTCCCTTATTATAAGAAATTATCAGTTGCTGCGCCTGAAGAATCTGACTTAACGCAAGAATCTTCTAATTAGAAAAGATTGAGCTTCGGCGTGACCCTTCGACAGGCTCAGGGTGACAATGTCATGGTAAGCCTGTCTAACCATCAGTCGAACGCTTGCGCATAAAATTGTTGAAGTTGTTAAATTGTGCTTGACAATGAATTGTGAAATCTGATAACTTTATTAAGTTTTGTTTCTGGAAAAGAGTCGCAAGGCCAATCCCGTTTAAAGACATAACGGGACAAGTTTTTACGAGGTAATGGATGCCCACTATAAATCAGTTAGTTAAAAAAGGAAGGAAGGATGTAAAGAGGAAGACAACTGCCCCTGCTTTAAAAGAGTGCCCTCAGAAGAGAGGGGTTTGCATCAGGGTTTATACGACAACCCCAAAAAAACCAAACTCAGCTCTTCGGAAAGTGGCAAGGGTCAGGCTTACAAATGCTATGGAGGTAACCTCTTATATTCCTGGAATAGGTCATAACCTTCAGGAGCATTCAGTTGTTCTTATAAGGGGCGGAAGGGTAAAGGATTTGCCGGGTGTCAGATACCATATTGTCCGCGGCACCATGGATGCGGTTGGCGTTCAAAACAGAAAACAGGGGCGCTCCAAATACGGGGCGAAGAGGCCTAAATAAGGGCAATTAAGAATTAAAAATTAGGAATTAAAAAATTCGTAATTCGTAATTGTGTTTTTATTGGAGGATTTAATGTCTAGAAAGGGAATTGTTTCAAAAAGGGATGTTTTGCCGGATCCAAAACATAACGATAAACTTATAACCAAATTTGTAAACACTATAATGAGCGATGGCAAAAAAAGTGTTGCAGAAGGCATTATCTATAAAGTATTTGATCTGGTAAAAGAAAAAACAAAAGAAGATCCGCTTAAGATATTCAAGAAGGCGGTTGATAATGTAAAGCCGGCGCTTGAGGTGAGATCCCGCAGGGTTGGCGGCGCAACCTATCAGGTTCCGCAGGAAGTCAGACCGCAGCGCAAGATATCTCTTGCGTTAAGATGGCTTGCAACATACTCAAGGGCGCGTGGCGCAGAGAAAACAATGGTTGAAAAGCTTACCTCTGAGCTAATAGACGCTGCAAATAATAAAGGCGGGGCGGTAAAGAAGAGAGAAGATGTGCATAAGATGGCTGAGGCAAATAAGGCATTTGCGCATTATAGATGGTAAAAAAACAGTGAGCAGTGAACAGTTAGCAGTTAACAGTTTTAGAAGGAGTTTTACATTGCCAAGGTTAGTTCCAATAGAAAAGACAAGAAATATAGGCATAATGGCCCATATAGACGCAGGGAAAACTACCACAACTGAGAGGATTCTCTATTATACAGGCGTTACCTATAAGATAGGAGAGGTCCACGAAGGAACAGCAGTAATGGACTGGATGCCTCAGGAGCAGGAGAGAGGTATTACAATTACCTCTGCTGCTACGACCTGTTTCTGGAAAGACAATCGTATCAATATAATTGACACGCCGGGGCATGTTGATTTTACTATAGAGGTGGAAAGGTCTTTAAGGGTGTTGGATGGCGCTGTTGCGGTATTTTGTTCCGTAGGCGGCGTTGAACCTCAATCAGAGACAGTATGGCGCCAGGCAAATAAATATAAAGTTCCGAGAATTGCGTTTGTGAACAAAATGGACAGGGTTGGCGCAGATTATTTCAGGGTCGTAAAGATGATGGTGGAGAGGCTTCAAACCAGGCCGGCTGTGTTGCAGCTTCCTGTTGGCGCCGAAGAGAATTTTAAGGGTGTTGTTGACCTTATTTCTCAGAAGGCCATACTTTGGGATGAATCTACGTTGGGCGCGAAATTTCGTTTTGAGGATGTGCCTGCAGATATGAAAGACTTGGTTCATGAATACAGGGATAAACTGATAGAGGCTGCCGCTGATTTTGATGAAGTAGTTATGGAAAAGTATATGGACGGTAAACAGCCGACAGAAGATGAACTGAGAAGCGCAATAAGAAAAGGCACGATACAGATGGGTATAACCCCTGTTCTTTGCGGGTCGTCATTTAAAAACAAAGGGATTCAGCCGCTTCTTGATTCGGTTTTGGAATATCTTCCGTCGCCGCTTGATATTGCTGCGATAAAAGGGATAAATCCGGAAACAGAACAGGAAGAAGAAAGAAAGGCTGATGATAATGCGCCATTTTCGGCAATTGCATTTAAGATAATGACGGACCCGTTTGTCGGCCAGTTGACCTTCTTCAGGGTCTATTCGGGTTATATGGCAGCGGGCTCTTATGTTTACAATGCCACAAAACAGCAGAAAGAGCGGGTCGGAAGACTCTTAAAGATGCACGCTAACAAAAGGGAAGAGATAAAAGAGGTTTATGCAGGCGAGATAGCGGCGGCAGTGGGCTTGAAGAGCACCATAACAGGTGATACCATATGCGATGGTGATAAACCGATACTGTTAGAACGAATGATATTCCCTGAGCCTGTTATGAGCATAGCCATAGAGCCAAAGACAAAGGCTGATCAGGAAAAACTCGGCATATCTCTCCAGAAGCTTGCCATAGAAGACCCGTCTTTCAGGGTGAAGACAGATGAAGAAACAAGTCAGACGATAATCTCCGGTATGGGTGAATTGCACCTTGAGATTATTGTGGATAGATTGATGAGAGAATTCAAGGTTGAGGCGAATGTCGGTAAGCCGCAGGTGGCTTATAGAGAGACCATAACAAAGAAGGTTGAGGCTGAGGGTAAGTATATAAAGCAGACAGGCGGCCGCGGCCAGTATGGCCATGTCTGGCTTACGGTCGAACCCCAGGAGGCCGGCAAGGGCTTTGAATTTGAGAATGATATTGTGGGCGGCACCGTTCCGAAAGAGTATATTCCGGCTGTAGAAAAAGGCATAAGAGAGACAATAGATACAGGTGTGCTTGCGGGCTATCCTGTTGTGGATGTAAAGGTTTCGTTGTTTGACGGTTCTTACCATGATGTTGACTCTTCTGAAATGGCGTTCAAAATAGCGGCGTCTATGGGTTTCAAGGACGGCATGAGAAGGGCTAACCCGATTCTTCTTGAGCCCATTATGGATGTGGAGGTTGTAACTCCGGAACAGTTTATGGGCGATGTTATTGGAGATCTGAATTCAAGAAGAGGCAAAATACTGGGCATGGAGACGAGGGGAGGATTTAATGTGGTGTCTTCAAAGGTTCCGCTTGCCCAGATGTTTGGTTATTCTACTGATATAAGGTCTAAGACGCAGGGAAGGGCTACATTTACAATGCAATTCTCTCATTATGAACAGGTGCCGAATTCCGTAAAGGAAGAAATTGTGGCAAAGGTGCAGGGAAAATAAAACAGAGTCAAAGAGTCAAAGATTCAGAGAGTCAGAGTTAAGTAATTAGTAGTTTTTGCTTTGACACTTTGACTCTATGACTCTCTGACTCTATATCAGGAGGATTATATGAGCAAGGCCAAATTTGACAGAACAAAACCGCACATCAATATCGGGACAATAGGACATGTTGACCATGGCAAGACAAGCCTGACAGCGGCAATAACCAAAGTATTAAGCGCCAAAGGATTTGCCGAATTTCTGGCATATGAGAACATAGACAAAGCCCCTGAAGAAAGAGAAAGAGGCTTAACCATAAGCATCTCCCATGTAGAATACCAGACAGACAAAAGACACTACGCCCATGTAGACTGTCCAGGCCATGCCGACTACGTAAAAAACATGATAACCGGCGCAGCCCAGATGGACGGAGCCATACTCGTAGTAAGCGCAGCAGACGGCCCAATGCCCCAGACAAGAGAACACATCCTATTGGCAAGACAAGTAGGAGTTCCTGCCATCGTTGTGTTTCTCAACAAAACAGACATGGTAGACGACAAAGAACTCATGGACTTGGTGGAACTTGAAGTCCGAGAACTATTGAACAAATACAAATTTCCCGGAGACGAAATACCAGTAGTAAAAGGCAGCGCAATAAAGGCATTAGAATGCGGCTGCGGCAAAAAAGAATGCAAAAGCTGCGGCCCAATACTTGAGCTCCTTGACACCGTAGACACCTACATAAAAGAGCCAAAAAGAGACATAGACAAGCCGTTTATTATGCCAATAGAAGACGTATTCTCAATATCCGGCAGAGGAACCGTCGTAACCGGAAGAGTAGAAAGAGGCGTAATAAAAGTAGGAGAAGAAATAGAAATCGTCGGCATAAAACCGACCCAGAAGACCGTAGCCACCGGCATAGAAATGTTCAGGAAACTATTAGATGAAGGCAGAGCCGGAGACAACCTCGGAGTATTACTAAGAGGCACAAAAAAAGAAGAAGTAGAAAGAGGGCAGGTGTTGGCAAAACCCGGCACCATAACCCCGCACACCAAATTTAAAGCAGAAATATATGTCTTAACCAAAGAAGAAGGCGGAAGACACACCCCGTTCTTCAACGGATACAGACCGCAGTTTTACTTCAGGACAACCGATGTAACCGGAGTAGCCACACTGCCCCAGGGAGTGGAGATGGTAATGCCCGGAGACAACACCAACCTGGAAGTAGATCTCATCATGCCCATAGCAATGGAAGAGGGATTAAGATTTGCAATCAGAGAAGGCGGCAGGACAGTAGGCGCAGG
>CAZVZI010000053.1:0-235 GCA_964631455.1 uncultured Thermodesulfobacteriota bacterium
CATTATTAACCTACTGCCCGGTTACCGGGCCTTCAGCGCCTGGCCAGTTATCGCTCAAAACCACCGCAACTTTATTAAAAGAACTCAGACAATAATATCCAAGAACTGCAAACAAGCACAGCCATTCATCTGCATACTTCTTGTCAAAAACACCATCCGGTTTGAACATATCCGCAGTATCGCCTTAAACAAGCTGTCGTCTTGTTTATATCCTTATCCTTGTCTTTTGACACTG
>CAZVZI010000053.1:245-8267 GCA_964631455.1 uncultured Thermodesulfobacteriota bacterium
AGATATTTTATGTATAGAAGAACACTCCTTATTAAGTTTATCCTCTTTTTTCTTCTTGTCTGTTTTATTGACATCCTTCCTTTCAACTCGGCGACCTCAACCGGCGCCGATATTGTCAAAAAACAGCCGACTATCGGCGAATATTTTGACGGAGAGGAATTTACATACAATATAGGCTTCTGGTGGTTTAAAAAGGCCGCTGTGGGCAAGATAGGCATACACAAAAAAGCCGACGGCATTTATGAAATAATGCTTACGGCCGAGACGATGGGATTTATCGGATTTATTACAAAATACAGAAAAGACATATATCATGCCTATGCCGAAGAAACGGACGGCGGCAGGAGATTCAGGACGAAACGATTCGAAAAGATTGTTAAAATAGGCGATAGAACAAGACAGGGATATACCGAAGTGGATTACGACACAAGAACATATCACTGGAAAAGCTGGGGCGGAGGAAAAGAGGAAAAAGAGACTACCGAGCCGATTCCGCCCGGTATTCTTTATGACGATCCTTTTACAGGCTTTTATAACTTCAGATTTGGCGTATACGGCAAAGTGGCAGAGGGCAAGGAATTTCATGTTCCCACCTTTCCTGTTAAAGATGTCTCAAGCATATATGTTAAAATTGCCACAAATAAGGAAAAGACCGCAAGGATAAACCCGGACCCCGCTGAAATAGATTATCTCGCCGATATAGTCATAGACAAGGAGCTTTTCGGCTCCCAGGCGGGAAAGATAGAGGTGAGATTTAATAAAGAACTGATACCTGTTCAAGCCATTGCAAAAGATTTGATTTTATTTGGCGATGTCAGGGGAACACTTGTAGAAATGGCATCAAACATGGGATTTATAAGCCGAAAGGAAGCAGACAGCAGTCAGTAGGCAGGGAAGGAACTTTATTTTGAAACAAGCAAACATGGGTGAAAATATCATAGAGTGTCTTGGCCAAGGGGTTGTCGGCATAGATACCGGCATGGCTATTACTGTCTACAACCAGACTGCTGAAAGGATTTCCGGGGTGGGAAGAACATTGACTATCGGGAGGCCTTTACGGGATGTGTTTCCAAAGGATACATGGCTTGCCGATATGCTGGAAAAGACTCTAAAACAGGGGAAGCTTTTTATAGAGCATGAAAATATAATCAGCCAGCGGATGGGCGGGGGGATGGAAGGGATGGCTCCTGTTGGCGTAACCACATCAACTGTGCTTGATGCAAATGGGGAGATAATCGGGGCGGTCGCGCTTTTAAGAGACCTTTCAAGCATAAAATCCATTAAGGAGGACTCCGTAAGAAAGGACAGGCTCGCCTTTCTGGGCACATTTGCCGCAGGAGTTGCCCATGAGGTTAAAAATCCGCTCGGAGGCATTCGCGGGGCAGCTCAGCTTTTGTCAAGAAAGGTTAAAGAAACAGGCTTGATTGAATATACGGATATTATTATAAGAGAGGTTGACAGGCTGAATAAAATACTGGAAGAGGTTTTGGACTTTGCAAACCCTCGCAAGATAAATCCTTTGCCGATAAATATTCACGAAGTCCTGGATACGGTCATATTGCTCGGAGGCGCCATGACAGGGGAAAAGGCGGCGCATCTTATCAAAAATTATGACCCAAGCCTCCCGCCGGTTGTGGGAGATAAAGAACATCTGACACAGGTATTTTTAAACCTTATAAAGAACTCTATTGAGGCAGTTGATAAAAATGGTGAAATAACGGTAAACACCAGGATACTTACGGACTTTCACCTTGTTGAGGAGGGCGGGGAACCCATCCGAAGGATGGGTCGGGCCGCCCAAATGGCCTCCGTAGAAATAAAGGACAACGGCTGCGGCATATCAAACCATGATATGGAAAAGCTGTTTACGCCGTTTTTTACAACCAAGGCAAAAGGGAGCGGTCTTGGCCTTGCGTTATCATTCAGGATAATCAAGGAGCACGGGGGCTTTTTCAGGATAGAAAGCAAAAAAGGAAAAGGAACCGCAGTTTCAATATTTCTGCCGATAGCGGAGAAATAGTTGTAAGTTTAGAGTTAGGAGTTGATGATGAAAAAAAGGGTTTTGGTAGCAGATGATGACGAAAGCATCTTGTGGGTCCTTCAACAGCTGTTTAAGGACAAAAACATCGACACGGCAGAGGCGCGCGACGGCAAGACAGCCCTTGAGATGCTGAAGACGCAGGATTTTTCACTTGCAATAATGGATATACGGATGCCTGAAAAAGACGGCCTTGATGTATTGAAAGAAATTAAAGACGCCGGCTCCAAAACTCCGATTATCATAATGACGGCGCAGGGGACAATAAAAAATACCATAGAGGCGATGAAGCGCGGGGCATTTGACTATATAACAAAACCTTTTGACATAGCGGAGATTGAGATACTTGTTGACAGGACGCTTGAACACAAGAAATTAAAGGAAGAGGTTTCTAACCTTAAGGACAGGCTCAAGGAGAGGGCAGCAAAGGAAGTAACATTTATCGGCAAAAGCAGAACTGTGCAGGATGTATTCAAGACTGTCGGCAAGATTGCCCCAAAGGATGTTTCGGTAATTATTCAGGGTGAGAGCGGCACAGGAAAGGAGCTTGTCGCCAAACTCATTCATACAAACAGCTCGAGAAACGAAGGATCGTTTGTTGCCGTCAATTCCGCAGCCATCCCAAAGGAGCTGATGGAAAGCGAACTTTTTGGCTATGAAAAAGGCGCATTCACCGGTGCAATGGAAACACGGCAGGGAAAGTTTGAACTGGCAAACAACGGAACGTTATTTCTTGACGAGATTGGCGATATGCCTCTTGACCTGCAGAGCAAATTGCTTCGAGCTATTCAGGGGCAGGAATTTTACAAAGTTGGCGGCAAACAACCGATAAAGGTAGATGTACGGATAATAGCAGCAACGCATCAGGACCTGGAAAAGGCTGTTGAGGAAAAGAGATTCAGGGAGGATTTACTTTACAGATTGAATGTCGTTACCATAAAGTTGCCGCCCTTAAGAAACAGAAAAGAGGATATACCCCTTCTAGCAGAATATTTTCTGCAGAGGTTTCAGGAAGAGATGGGGATTGAGCCAAGAACTCTTTCGCCAAAGGCAATGGATGCGCTCAAGGCATATTCATGGCTAGGCAATGTAAGGGAGCTTGAGAATATATTGAGAAGGGCGGTACTCCTTTCATCCAATCCTGTGCTTTCACCTGACGATCTTGCCCTTCCGCAAAAAAAACAGACAAAGGACTCTCTTGAGGATATTATCTATAATAGACTTGAGGGATTCATAAGCAACATTAACATAAAAGACAAACATGAGCTATACAACACCATTCTGCCTTTCATGGAAAGACCTCTTATAAGACTTGTATTAAAAAAGACAGGCTGCAATCAGGTCAAAACAGCAGAGATTCTGGGCATAAATAGAAACACCCTACGGAAGAAGATTAGGGAGTTGGGGATAAAAACGGATGAGTTTTCGTAGAGCAGAGCAACAGGCAATGAGCTTTATGTTAATAATGCTAAAAAGAATCTGGTATTATGTAAAGAAAGTCTGCATATCGGAGACAAAATGACAAGCATCATTCAGAAGGTAAAGATAATTGGTCGGTGGTCAAAAACAAGAAACCAGAATGTTTTCGCTCTATATTTTAAACAGAGCGTCTTTGTTTTTGTGTTTTGTAGGGCGGGAATATACCGGGCAATATCGCAACCATATCCATTCCGTTCCTAAAAAATAAAGTGCAAAAGCCCGATGTGGAAACCGTTATTACAACCTCCCTGGTTGATGAGTTTGTAAAGAGCGGGATTATAAAGGTTGTAGAAGAAGACGCCGAGGCTGTATTGAACGGCGCTATAACGGGATATGACTTAACTCCTGTTTCATTTAATAAAAACGATGTGATTCAGGAATATAGACTTACCATTAAATTGGATATAAGCCTTGTGCGGAAAAACGACGGAAAGATTTTGTGGGAAGGCAAAGATATTACAGACTATGAGGATTTTAAGGTAACTACCACAGATGTGAATGCAACCAAAAGCGCAGAATCGGATGCTGTAAAAAAAATGGCAAAAGACACAGCCAGGCTTATTAAGGAAAGGATGCTGGAGGATTTTTAATGCCGCAGGACGGTCTTAAGATTATTGAAGGTTTAAAAAAAGGAATGCCCCTGCTTCCTATTTATTGTCTTTACGGCGACAGCTATCTGATAGAGGAGGCTGTGCAGGATATTAAGGCAAAGGTTTTATTTTCCGCATTCAAGGATATGAATTATGATTCGTTTGATGCAAAAGAGGCGGACGCCGATGCTGTCATCGGAACGGCCCAGACATTTCCGGTCATGGCGCAAAAGAGACTGGTTATAGTGAATAGAACAGAAGCTCTCTCAAAATCGCAGCAAGAGGGTCTTCTTCCTTATATTAAAAAACCGTCAATTACAACCTGCCTTATCTTTATTGCATCGGCAGGCAAGATTGATAAGCGATTGTCTTTTTTTTCAGAATTGGATAAGGCAAACTTCCTGTTTCACTTTAAACCGCCTTCAGACGCCCAACTTCCTTCATGGGTTAAAAAAGAGGCGCAGAGATTAGGGAAAAAAATTACAGACGATGCAATCGGAATTATGCTGGAGATAACCGGCAATGAGTTGATGGATATAAAACAGGAAATTGAGAAGCTGTCATTGTTTATAGGCGAAAGAAGCAGCATAGAGAAAGGGGATGTGGAACTGGCTGTTGCAAATGGAAGAGTGGATACGGTGTTTGACCTTGCGGATTCAATAGGCAGAAAAGATTTAAGAGAGGCCATAATAAACCTCAGAAAACTCATCGAACAGAAAGAAGAGCCTGTAAAGATACTGGGAATGATAAGCCGGCAGTTTCGCATTATCTGGAAGATTAAGGCATTAAAGAAAAAAGGCGCTGCAACTGGCCATATTGCGTCAACTCTTGGGCTATTTCCAATATATATTGATGGCTATCTGAAGCAGGGAAAAGATTTTAGCGAGGCAGGGCTGCTCAGGATTTTTAAAACGCTTCACAATGCAGACATAGCCCTGAAATCGGGAAGGCACTCTCCCCGTATGGCAATGGAGAGGCTTGTAATGGAACTGTGTTCCAAAGATAGTGAAAAGTCAAGAGTCAGGAGGATGTATTTTTCCTGACTGACTCCTTGCTAATGACTTTATTTTGCGGCGATAGAATTTGTTGCTGCTGTCAAGCGGGATATTTTCCTTGACGCATTATTTCTGTGAAGGGTTTTTTTGGATACCGCCTTATCAAGCAGTTTTACAGCCTTTGCAAGCGAGGCTAAAGCATTTTCTTTGTTACCCTGCGCTATTGTTTCTTTAACCTGCTTTATGGCGGTTTTTATCTCGGATTTTACGACCGCATTGCGGGCCCTGCGCTTAATGTTCTGCCTGTGTCTTTTTATTGCTGATTTATGCGTTGCCATTTAATTCCTCCGTTCAGATTCATATTATATTTAAACTATTAAACTGGAATTGTCAAGAATTTTATAATGTCAGAAACCAAAAATATAACAAAGGCAGCCTCCATTGTAGGAAGCGCCACATTTATAAGTCGTATTCTGGGCTATGTAAGGGATGCTGTTATTGCCGCATATTTCGGGGCAGGCGCTTCTGCGGATGTCTTTTTCATTGCATACAGGATTCCCAATTTCTTCAGAAGGCTTGTGGGTGAAGGCGCCTTAACCGTTTCGTTCATCCCGGTATTCACAGAGGAACTTACGCTTAAATCCAGAGAGAAGGCAAGGGTTTTGGCGGCCAGGGCATTTACATTCTTCACTATTATATTGGCGATACTTACGGCAGCGGGTATTATATTTTCACAGCAGATAGTGGAGATCACGGCGCCCGGCTTTGCAAATATACCTAACAAACTGGCCACGACAATATCCTTAACCAGATGGATGTTCCCTTTTCTCTTTTTTATATGCCTTGTGGCCTTGGGTATGGGGGTTTTAAATTCATTAAAGCATTTTGCTGCGCCGGCATTGTCGCCCGTATGGTTTAACCTGTCTATGATAGGTTCAACAGTTTTCCTTATTCCGTTCTTTAAAGAACCTGTCTATGCCCTTGCATTCGGGGTGGTTTTGGGCGGAGCGTTCCAGTTTTTCTATCAGCTTCCGTATCTTAAAAGATATAATATGTTTCCGGGTCTTGACTTTAATTTTTTCAAAGACCCTGCCATAAAGAAGATAATCCTTCTTATGCTGCCGGCTGCCCTTGCCGCAGGCGTAGATCAGATAAACATCCTTATTATCAGCAGGTTCGCCTCCGGCCTTGAACAGGGAAGCATATCTTACCTGTATTATGCCGATAGAATTGTTGAACTTCCGATGGGTGTTTTTGTGATTGCGGTTGCAACGGCTGTGCTTCCTTCCATGTCTGAATACGCTGTCAGGGAAGACTGGGCAGGTTTTAAAGAATCGTTATCTTTTGCCATAAGACTTGTAACCTTTATTACCATTCCTGCCACCGTCGGCATTATAGCGCTCGGCACGCCCATTATCGCCATGCTTTTTCAAAGGGGCGAGTTTGACAGTGAAGCAACCAGAGGGACTGTCTATGCCCTTTGGTTTTTCTCCATCGGCCTTGCCGCATTTGGCGGGAGAAGGATACTGGTGTCGGCTTTTTATTCGCTAAAGGATACGGTAACCCCTGTAATTGTAAGCTGCGTAGCGGTCGGCTCAAATATAATATTTTGTTATTTATTCATCGGCCCGTTAAAACACGGCGGCCTGGCCTTAGCCGCGTCTCTTTCCGCAATCCTGAACCTTTTGCTCCTTTTTCTTATACTGAGAAAGAGGCTCCGCGGAATCGGGGGAAGAAAAATATTGAACTCAGCCATAAAGGTTACTCTATCATCCCTCCCCATGGGGGCGGGCGTATATGCCATATCGCTTCTTGTTGATTGGTCAGACGGCGGCGTTACTGCGCCAAAAATGCTTGTTTTGCTTTTTGCAATAGCCTTTGGCGTAACATGTTATTTGATGTTTGCCCGTTTTTTCAGAAGTCCTGAGATGGTTTTTCTTTCGGATATGATTCTGGAGAGATGGAGAAAAAGAGAAAATCCAAGATTCAATTGAATATATATCTCAAATCATATAACTTTTTGAATTTAAAAGGTAATAGGCTGATTAAAAAATATACAATGAAGCGCAAAGCCTTATTTAATCACATTCTATTTTTTGCATTTACATTGTTTCTAACAAGTTATCCACATGCTGTGGGGAAATCTTTTTAAGGCTGTGTAATCCTTGATTTTTTTTCTTTTGTCTTTGCTTCTTTCCAGATTTTTTCCATCTCTGCAAGCGATGTGTTGTTTAATGTTTTTCCTTTTTTGGCAAGTTTGTCTTCAATGTAGTGAAATCTGGTTACAAACCTTCCGATAGTCTTCCTTAACGCCTCTTCAGGATTTATTTCTATGAACCTTCCGACATTTACCAACGAAAAAATGAGATCTCCAAATTCCTCCTCCATTCTTCGGGTATTCTCTTTTCTGAGAGCAGCCTTAAATTCCGTCATCTCTTCATCCACTTTTTCAAAAACCTGATTTATATTGCTCCAGTCAAAACCGACCTGAGACGCTTTTTTAGTCACCTTGTGGGCCTTAAGCAGGGCGGGCAGATGCTCCGGTATGTCCGACAGATATCCTGTGGTTTTTTTATGTTTTTTTTCTTCCTGTTTTATCCTTGCCCAGTGTTTTAAAACATCTTTTGATGTCTTTGCCTTTGTCTTGCCGAACACATGTGGATGCCGCCGTATCATCTTTTGTACAGATGCAGCCGCCACACCCTCTATATCAAAATCTCCCTTTTCTTTCGCAAGTTGGCATATAAATATAATCTGGAATAACAGGTCGCCGAGTTCTTCCTTTAACATTTCATGAGATTTGGCATCTATAGCTCCAATTACCTCGTATGCCTCTTCCACAATAAAGGGTATAAGGCTTTCCATGGTCTGCTCTTTATCCCAGGGGCAGCCCACTCTGGAGCGCAAGGTAGACATAAGG
>CAZVZI010000054.1:0-8252 GCA_964631455.1 uncultured Thermodesulfobacteriota bacterium
GGGCTTAAGCGCAGCTTGTATTTCTGTTGGAGCGCCGTTTGCGATAGCTGTTGGCAGGCTTGCAAAAGGGATAGAGCGGCTTGGCCTTGTCATTTTTGCGTGCGCTTTTTTATTGATGGTGATGGGGACAATGGCAGTTACCGGCATAATGGTTTTCTATAAGGCATTTCTCCTCAGGTTTTTTGTTGAGTGAAGGTTATTTTTTCCTTGCTATTTTTTTAATCATAACAATCTCTTGTTGAGGGAGGTGAAAAAGGTAAATGTTCGTTTCTTTTGATTTTGGGGTTTTAAATTCTAAAATAAAAACAATTAAGGAGGTGAAAAAATGAAAGCAGTAAGAAGATGTAGTTTTGTTTTTGCAGTAATTGCGTTTTTTGCATGGCTCGTCCTGCCGGGAATGGTTGCGGCAGCAGAGAGAGACTGGCACGTTACGGAGCCAACTCCGAACGACGCCCCTCTGCAGGATCCGATGTTGATGTATAATGCAGGCGGAACAGACGGTTCAGTCGCAGTATTCGGTGTTCCAAGCATGAGGACATACAGGCATATCCTGGTGGGTGTTGACCTGCATGAGCCGGTGTTCAGCGCCCCAAACAACGAGGGCACCAAGAACCTGATACCGGACGGCAAATATCTGTATGTAAATGACAAGGCAGCCAACACCATCGGTGTTATCAATCTGCAGTTGGGTTCTCTGGAAAGGCTTATCTCGTTGCCTTTCCCATTTGGCATCCACCACATAACGCTTGGACCGGATGGAAAGACCCTGTATGCATCGGGCGAACTGACCGGCAAGATGGCAAAGATTGATATTGCCACAGGCAAGACACAGGTTATTGATTGGGGTCCTGCGCCAAGCGCGCCGGATTATCTGGATATTAACAAAAAGGCAGGTAATCCCAACAAGAAGCAATACCTCTTTTCCGGAAACTATTACCACTCCACAGTCGGCGTATTTGAGCTCAATCCCTTTAAGCTTGTAAAAGAGATTCCTGTTGGCAAGAACCCGCATGGAACAGATGCCGAGCCAAAGGGAAGGTATATCCAGGTGGCAGACAAGCTTTCCGCTACGCTTACCTTTATTGATGTTGACAAGCTGGCTGTTAAAAAGGTTGTGCCGGCAGGCGCAGGTCCGCTACACAACGTGTTTGACAACAAAGGCAACGCATATACAAGCTGTTTTGTTGCGGATTCTGTTGTCAAGACCAATCTGGACAAGCTCGAGATTGTTGACGAGTATCCGATACATTACAGGATAGGGCATATAGCAGTAAGCCCTGACGATAACTATGTATTATCTCTGAATAAGTTCTCTACCGGTCTTTTCAGCCCGACAGGTATCAGGTGGCCGGTCAACCACGAGCTGCTGGATGTAAACGAGAAGAGCCCGACATACGGCAAGAGCCTCAAGATTATCCCTGTTGACGGTGAACCGCACAATGCCAAGATTCTGTTTGCCAATCTTGTGAAAGAGTGGTCAATGGGTCAGGCTGAGAAGGGTCTTGTAAGCGGCACAACACCTGAAATCAGGCCGACGCATCTTGGCGGAGCAAAAATTGCCTATCTTCCGATGGACACACAGAAACCCGGCATAGTGCAGAAGGGTGATGTAAAGGAGATCCATGTAAAGGCATTCAGCTACGGCTATGTCCCAAGGCAGATAAGGGTGAACAAGGGCGATAAGGTAAGGATTATTGTAACCAACATTGACAAGGCGTCAGGCATCACAAAGAACCCTGATGTTATCATGGGCTTCACCATATACGGGCCATATGCAACAAGGACAATGCTCCATGTCCCGAGAGGCGTATCTCTTATGACAGAGTTTACGGCAGACTACGCAGGCGAGTATGAAATATACTGCGAGACATTCTGCGGTCCGCTACACCTTGAGATGAGGGCAGCGTTCTTTGTTGACGGTCCAAAAGGGCAGTCAAACCTCGCTGTAGGCGATTATGATGAGGCTGCGGAGCAGAAACAGTTAAATGTGTTGCCAGGCCAGATAGAGGGCGGCAACAAGGCAGTTGTTCCTGCGCTGAATCAGCTGTAACAGTCTATGGGTTTTAATCAAGTTATGTCCCCCCTGAGGCTATATCAGGGGGGACATAACTATTTTTAGGAGAATAAAGGACAATATTGTCCTGAATAAGATTTATGAGAAAGATATCCGGAATAGCAATATACGCGGTATTTGCCATAGCCGTATTGTCAGGATGCGGCAAGATTTCAAACCAGCCCGCAGAGAGTCCTGATGATGTGGTAAAGAAATTCTATGCCTATATTAAGGAAGGCGGGCCTACTACGCTCGGAGAGGCATATAAGTTATGCAGTACAAAACAATATAAGCTTCCTGAGGATAGATTCAGGGATATAGTGTCCAAATATTCAAAGGATATGAAGGTCAATGTCATAGACAGCAAAATAACGAAGGGCAAGGCTGTTGTTAAGATTGAATGCAAGGTGCCGTCATCATTTGGAGGAGACTTTGTTCAGGAGAGCGATGTGCGTCTTGATTTGGATGAAAAAACAAATACATGGAAGATAGACTTTACAGGCGAAACACAGCCAGATTCCCGCAGATAAGACAGGGGGCTAAATTATGATTAGTAAAATTGCTGATTGGCTTGAAGAACGTGCAGGATTCAGGAGCTATATAAAGAAAAAATTATCCCTTCCAATCCCAAACCATCTCAACTTTTTTTATTGTTTCGGCGGTATCTCCTTGACTATCATAATCTTTCAGCTTATAATAGGCATATACATGACCTTTTTTTATAAACCCAACCCGGAGGATGCCTTCAACAGTGTATTACGTATGAGCAATGAAATCCCTCTTGGCTGGCTTGCAAGGAATATACATCGCTGGGGCGCGACACTGCTTGTGGCAACCTTAATTACTCACATGATCAGTGTTTTTTATCACAAGGCATACCAAAAACCAAGAGAACTTAACTGGTTTACAGGGTTGACGCTATTTCTTATCGTTTTCCTTTTTAGCCTGACTGGTGTAATTCTGCCATGGAATTGGAGAGGTTATTGGTCATTGGTAATATGGACAGATTATATAGCAACATGGCCGGTTATAGGTGAGTTCCTTCGATGGCCTATGCTAGAATATTTTTCTGTGAGCCGTAGCTTTGTTGTCCATATATTGATTCTTCCCATCGTTACAGCAATTCTTTTAACATTTCATTTCAAGATGGTAAAGCGGCATGGCATCTCTGGTCCTCTATAAAGTATTTATAGGACTTGTATTGAATAGAAATTGATATTTAGATTTTATTAATAAAAGGCGGAGGATAAAGAAAAAAGGCAATATGAGGAGGTCATCCATGTACAGAATAAAGATGCTACTTTTTATATTATTTTGCACCTCTCTGCTTTTTGTTTGTACTGCTACGTTTGCTGCTGAAAAAAAGTTCAAGGTAAAGACCGAACCTGGAGAGACAGCCACCTGGAGCGGTAAGGGTGGAATAGAGTCCGGCCGGGAGAACTTTCAGGCCCATTGTATTCCGTGTCATGGCGATAAGGCTAAAGGTGATGGGCCGCTGGCAGATTCACTTGGCGAAGGTGTAAGACCACGTGACTTAACGAATAAAGATATCCTCTCTAATCGTACTGATGAATTTTTGTTCGGGGTAATAAAGAAAGGTGGTGTTTCAGCAGTATTTTCAGAGGCAATGGTATCATTTGATGCAACGTTGACCGATGAAGAGATAAAGAATGTAATTGCATATATCAGAAGCGGTATATGTAAATGTAAATATAAAGAGGAGTCCAAATAGTATAATAATCTTAAAAATGGAAAAAACCAATTTGTGTAGCCTGATGGATGGAGAGAAGAAGGCATGGGATTTTTAAAGAAAGTAGTGAATTACAAGGTATATACAGACAGATATTCAATTATGTATTAAGGGAGGTAAGATAATGTCGTTTGGCAATGATGTCAATGAGAATCAGTTGACTGATTCACGTTATCCCCCGGATATTTATACTAAAGGGCTTCATAAATTCTGGCCACAACACGCAATCAAAGGCAGTATAGCTGTGATAGTGACAATCGCACTCATAGTGATTCTGGCATACATGTACCAACTTCCTGCCCCTGTTGACCTGGCTGGCAATACGACATTGCCTGATGATGGTATGTATATCCCAGGTCCAGAGTGGTATTTCCTGTTTCTGCTTCAGCCTTTCTGGTATCTTAAAGATACATTGGCTAAATGGCAATTTATGGGTACTTTTCTAATCCCGGGACTTGGTATTTTATTTCTCATCTTAGTGCCTTTCCTTTTCAGAAATAAAAATAAGGTAAACAGCATTGGGAAAAGGCTGAGATATTTATTGCCCCCCATCATCGTCTTTGGGATTATAATCTTTGGTGTTGTTAAAAGTGGCTATCAGGCAAAGCTTCACGGCTGTATTTCTTGTCATAATCCCAGCACAGGGGTAAGACAAAATCTACCCCCAATGGATGTGGCAGATTTTTATAAAAATAATAGGGCGCGCCAGATAGAGGTGGGGAAATACCGCGCCAGTAAGGCAAGGACAGAGGGAGAGTCGGTTACAGGCCAGGAGGTGGAGAGTTATAAAGATGCCAACTGGCAGATGAGGCATATATACGAGCCAACCTTTACATGGTAATTACTTCTGACCGATGAAGAAATGGAAATTCTGGTTAATAGGTATTGTTAATATTGTATTCTTCGCAAGGGTAGTATTTTCTGCGGATGGACTGATAACAGAATATTCGATCCCAACCCCATCCAGCAATCCTGTGGATATTGCTGTGGATGCATCGGACAATATCTGGTTTACAGAACAGAACAGCAATAAACTCGGCAGATTTATCCCGTCAACGCAAACTTTTGAGGAATTTGACATACCGTATAAAGAAGGAAGCCCTGCGGCTATTGTTGTGGATGTCAATTCCGTTATATGGGCAGCCCTGTCTGCGGATAACAGCATTATAAGTTTTTCTCCTGCCGAAAAGAAGTTTAAGAGGTATAAGATTCCAACGTCGGATGCCGAGCCGTATGGCATTAGTTTTGGCAGTGATGCTATGGTATGGTTTACAGAAAGAGGCGGCAATAAGATCGGCGGATTAAATACCAAGGACGGGTCAATAAAGGAATATCGCATTCCGACTGCCGGCAGTCAGCTGTCAGGAATAGCTCAGGATAAGGAAGGCATTGTCTGGTTTATCGAGTCCAGCAGCAATAAGCTTGGAAGCCTTGAGCCTAAAAGCGGGAAAATTATTGAATACAATATACCTATGCCGTTTTCAAACCCATCTGACATGGCTATTGATAAAGACGGAAATATCTGGTTTGTGGAATTAAATGGAAATAAACTCGGAATGTATAATCCAAAATTAAAGAAATTCAATGAGGCAATGATGCCGCGACTTGCAAGCGTTCCTTCCGGCGTAGCGATAGATAAAGACGGCCGGGTATGGTTTACGGAAAACAGAGGGAACAGGGTGGGGGTATTTGACCCGGTTCAATCTGTTTTTACCGAATACGATGTGCCGACATACAGGAGCCTTCCGCTTGGCATTGCAGTAAACAGCCGTGGCATAGTATGGTTTACAGAGACAGACAGGGATGCAAATAAGATCGGCCGTATAGAGCCGGCTGTTCTTGCTAATGCC
This sequence comes from uncultured Thermodesulfobacteriota bacterium, assembly GCA_964631455.1. GTDB lineage: Bacteria > Desulfobacterota > GWC2-55-46 > UBA9637 > UBA9637 > JACRNJ01. Next base: position 5,654 of record CAZVZI010000054.1, read on the forward strand.
GGACCAGCCAAAGTTGGCGAGGCTAATCCGCCCGCATCTGCCGGTAAAAAAACTGGCGGCTTTCTGCAAATGGTTGAAATAATAATAACAATAATAATTATTATGTTATTTGCAGGTTTTGTGGTATGGTATATCCTTAGAAATAAAGAGAGGAAACAGGGATGAGTCGGAAATTAGAGGCAATTTTTGATTTTGGATTTCGGATTCTAAATCGCAAGTCGCAAATCGCAAATCTTGCCGCTACTTACTGCGTACTAATGTTTGTCATGCCGGTTTTTGCTAAAGAATCGGCAATAACGTTGTATCCTACCCCTTCTCATAGAAGTTTTCCTTCCGCCATCAGTATTGATGCAGAAGGGCGTATATGGTTTGCAGAATTGAATGCAAATAAGATAGCGGTATTTCAGCCTGCAACCTCTGCGTTTTTTGAATACGATATCCCTACCGCAAAGAGCTACCCCACCGATATAACAGTAGATGCAAACGGCATTATCTGGTTTGCAGAGCAGGATGGAAATCAGATAGGCAGATTTGATCCTAAAACAAAAATATTTAAAGAGTATGAAATACTAACCCCGGACAGCCAACCGGTAAGGCTTGCTGTTGACAGATCAGGCAATATCTGGTTTACGGAATTTGCGGCAAATAAAATAGCAAGGCTTGATACAAAGAGAGGCGATATCAAGGAGTATGCAATCCCAACACAATTGAGCCAGCCCATGGGGATTGCAGTAGATGAAAAGGGGCAGGTATGGTTCATAGAAACACAGGCAAATAAATTGGCCGTATTCGCTCCTGCCACAGGAAAATTCAAGGAGTATGTCATACAAAGCGCATTTAGCGCCCCTAACGAAATTGCCGTAGATAAGGCCGGAGCCGTTTGGTTCAGCGAAAGGAAAGACAGAAGGCTTGTAAGATTCAATCCTGTAACGGAAAAATTTAAAAGATTTGAAATCCCCAGCAGGGGCGTGCCGGAGGGAATAACCGCCGACAAAAAGGGGAATATCTGGTATTGCGATAAGAGAGGCGGAAAGGTAGGAAGGTTGAACCCTGTGCAGGGCGAATTTATTGAGTTGAATATTGCTTTAACTAATGGACAGCCGATGGACATTGTTATAGACGCCGCCGATAGCGTCTGGTTTACTGAAATAGGCACAAATAATATCGGGAAATTGAACGTGAACAATGCAATATCGGACGGGTATAAACCTGTTAAATTGTCCGTAAAATTGGATGGAGAGCAGAGAAAGGCGTTTGAACAAAAATAAGGGCAAAAAAATCCTTGACAAACTCTTGCGCTTGGGATATATCAAGCAACAGATATAAATATCATTATAATATAATTTAAGGAGGTTTTTGCAGATGAATGTGAGTAAGGTAAGTCGGTTGATGGTGATGCTAAGTTTAACCGCTTTTGTTGTCAGTTTCTCGTGGAATTTGAGTTATGCTGACGGCAAAGGCATATTTACATCAAAGAATTGCGGCAGTTGCCACCAGACCGAAGGTCCGGCCACTGAAAAGACATTTGAGGATCAACTGAAGAAAAAAGGCCCTGAACTCTGGTACTCGGGCAGTAAATTTAAAAAAGAGTGGTTGGTGGAGTGGTTGGAGAAGCCGACTACTATAAGGCTGCTTAAATACAATTCAATTACTGAAAAGAATAATGAGAAGCATGCTGTTTTATCCAAGAAAGAGGCTGAAGAAGTTGCAGAGTATCTGCTGAAACTTACAGCCAAAGAAGTGCCTGCAGGGGCAGTAAAAGAGGCAGTAAACCCTCAGGGGAAAAACCTTTTTATAAAGAGATATGGCTGTGTAGGTTGCCATTCTATAAAAGCAGGGGCGCAGAAGGTCGGCGGCGTGAGCGGGCCTGACCTTTCTGATGCAGGAAAGAGGCTCAAGGGCGATTGGGTATATGCGTATCTTAAAGAGCCAAAGGTTTTCAAACCTATAAAGAGGATGCCGGTATTTGTCGGCATTATAAACGACAATGAAATGAAGACGATTGCCGGATTTGTGGCAGCCCAGAAATAAATTTTAGGAAGGGGGTAATGAAGAATAATGGTAAAGAAGATATTGTTGATTGCAATTTTTTCAATAGGTGTAATGGGTTTTGCAGCAAAGGGAACAGCATTTGCTGTAAGCGCTGGGGAGAATTACAAGTTTTATTGCGCGCAGTGTCACGGTGGGGATGGAAAAGGTGAAGGCGTAAACGCAAAACCCAAGACGGCAGGAATTGATTTGCCGGAGATGTCGGTAACACCAAGGAATCATACAAGCCCGGAAGATATGAACAAGCTGACGGATACGGATATGGAAAATGCTATTTCAGGCGGCGGCGCTGCGGTCAGCAAATCAACCATCATGCCTCCGTTTGGCAAGACGCTTACTGAAAACGAAATAAAGGATTTGACGGTTTATTTAAGAAAACTTTGCAAGTGCAAAGGCAAGTAGAAGTTTTTCCAAGGCTAAAACCTTAACCTTGTGTTGCAGGTAGTGTAACTCAAACCTTCAGGTTTGAGATCTTTAGCAGTAAATATATTAAAATATATTAAATTTAAAATTAAAGGAGGAGGTGAAAAAAATGAATGCAAAATGGTTA
>CAZVZI010000055.1:0-8213 GCA_964631455.1 uncultured Thermodesulfobacteriota bacterium
TGCCCGAATGTTTCTATCGGGCATCCAGTGTCTTTTGCAATATTGACGAAAACAGAAAGACTCTGGATTCCCGCTTAAAGATTGCGGGAATGACAATATTAGCCACAGGAGGAGTTTTATATGGATAAACCGATATTTTTAAAAAAGGGGGCAAAGAATGATTTCTATGAATTGAGTAGAGACGGGCCGTAGCCTAACCCCTCCCTGCCTCCCCTTACCCTAAGGGGAGGAGCTGATTCCCCCCTCTTAAGCTAAGAGGGGCCGGGGGAGTTATGAGGGCGGAATAAAAAAAGGAGGTGATGAATTTATGAGAAAGGTGATTTTAATAATAGCGGCATTTACGTTTGTATGTCTGGCGACAGGGACTGTTTATGCCGCAGGCACGGCTTCTGGAACGGACATAACCAATACCGCTACTGCAACATATACCGTTAGCGGAAATCCGGTTACCCAGACAGCATCGGCAACACTCAAAGTTGACAACAAGGTAAACCTGACGGTGACCAAAAATGCGGATGCGTCGGTGGCGCCCGGTTCAAGCAACCAGGCGCTCGTCTTTGTTGTCAGAAATGACGGCAACACGACCCAGCGGTATGCGCTATCGGCTGTAAACTCGGCAGGCATTGTTATGAACAACGTCCGTATATACAGGGATAGCGGAGCCACTGCAAATGTATGGGATGCAACCGATACGCTCTATGTTGACGCTGGCACCTTCGGCGATGTTGCCGCGGACGGAACGCTAAATATCCTGATCGTTGCGGATACGCCGGCAGGCGCAACCGACGGGCAGACCTCGGATTACAACCTCATCGCAACCACGGTGGATGCAGGCGCTACAACCGTGACTACGCAGACGGCAGGGGCGGACACACCCCTTGGGGTGGATGTGGTGTTTGCCGATATAGCGGGCAGCGCCGCAGGAGACGGCGCGCGGGACGGAAAACATTCGGCCACAGGAAGATACACGGTCAGCTTATTGTCGGTTAGCGTTGCAAAGTCTGTTTTTATTTACTCGGATCCGCATACTGGCATAAATAACGGCACAGCCGGGAGCAACTATACCGATTGTACGGTCTGTCCTAAGGCCATACCTACCGCTACGTTACGATATACCATTACCGTAACGGTAACAGGCGCCGGAACCGCGGTGGGCGTGACAATTACCGATCCTGTTCCGGCAAACACAACATATGCGGCAGGGACGATTAAACTCAACGGAGCGCCTCTGACAGATGGCGCGGACGCTGATACCGGCGATTACAATGTGACCAATGCGGGGAAGGTTACGGTAACACTGGGCGACCTTACCAGCGCTTCGGCTATTAAGACCATAACATTTGATGTAACAATAAACTAAAAAAGGAGGTGATTTCAGATGATTAAAAAGGCGATTACTGTTCTATTTCTCGCGCTTATGCTGACGGTTCAGGCAAAGGCTGCTGATAAAGGGGCTGTTGAGCTTAAAAGCATTGCAGAGGTGGAAGTAACGGCAACAAATGAGAAGGGGGAAAAAGAGGTAAAAAGGGTGGAGGCTTCCAAGGCCAAGGTGGTGCCGGGTGATACGGTGATATTTACCAACACTTATGCAAATACCGGAAAAGACCCTGCTACAGGCGTGGTCATTACTAACCCTGTGCCTGAACACATGATTTACACAGAAGGCTCGGCAGAGGGCAAAGGGGCAAAGATAGAATTTTCAGTTGACAATGGTAAGACCTTTGCGTCTGCCGCAAAGCTGAAGATTAAGAGGGCGGACGGAAAGGAAAAAACTGCAACAGCCTCTGATTACACTCACATCAGATGGACCCTTGAAAAACCGGTGGAAAAAGGCGCAAAGGGGAGCGTCTCTTTCAGGGCAAAGGTGAAGTAGCTGTGGTGAAATCCCCCTTAATCCCCCTTTTTCAAAGGGGGAAAGTTTATGTTCCTCTCTTTTTTAAAGGGGGATTTCTTATTTCCCCTCTTTAGCAAAGAGGGGTTAGGGGAGATTTGAAAAGATTTTCCGATTTAAACAAAAAAGTGCAAGAGGGAGGTTTTTATGCGCAATAATTTTTATGTCCAATGTTTAGGACCGTAAATACAGTGAACAGTTAACAGTTATTAACAGTGAAAAGTTAAAAGTCGCCATTATCGTCATTCCCACGAAAGTGGGAATCCAGTATTCAAAAAGAATGGATGCCCGACAGAGACATTCGGGCATGACAAAATAAACAAAAACCACAAAACCCAAAAAGGAGAAAAAAATGAAAAACAAAAGTTCACCAAAAATCAAAATCTTCAGCCTGTTCCTGTGTATGGCATTTGCCCTGGCAGGCCCGCAGTGGGCGAGAGCGGCAGGAACAACTGCCTGCACGCAGATTACAAATACAGCTACGCTCAGCTATTCGGTGGGAGCCGTAGCACAGCCGAACGTATCCAACACGCCAGGTGGAACGGATGCCTTTTATGTCGGCGTCAAAGTAAATCTTTCTGTAACGCGTCAGGACGAAGCCGAAGTGCCGGTAACGCCTGGCCAAACCGCTGTAGCCCTGACTTACAGGGTTACCAATAACGGCAATACGTCACAGAAGTATGCCCTTACGGCGACAGCGCAGGCAAACGGCACAGCAAACCCGTTTGGCGGGGTTTTAACCGATCTATTTGATGGGACGAATATTATAACGAACGGCACCGCAGGCACTACCTCCACCATTGCAGGCCTTGCTGTGGATGCGTTTCAGGATGTTACCATAGTTGTCGATATCCCGGCCGGCCAGGCTGATACGAATATCGCCGTATATACCCTGAAGGCACAGAGCCAGTGGGTCGGCAGTTCGACCGACATAACTGTTGACGGAACCGCTACAGGCGCAACAATCAATGACGGCGGCGTGTGCACTGCGTTGGGCGGCACATCTGTAGATGTTGTTGTAGCAGATACTACTGCGGGCAGTGACGATGCCGCCAGAGACGGCGCGCATTCAGTGCGGGATGCATACAAGGTATCCTCCGCAGTGCTCTCCTTCAGCAAGACAGCGACCACGATATGGGACCCGATTAACGGCAACTCCGGCCAGAAGTCAATACCCGGCGCGCTTATCCGGTATACCGTTACTATTTCTAATGCCGGTACGGCAAGCGCTTCGGCTACCTTGACCCAAATCAGCGATGCCCTTAGCGGCAATCTTACTATTGATGCGGACTTGAAGGTGCCGGCTGCCTGCGGCGCCCCGCCCTGCGCCTTAGCGAGCCTTGCAGATGAGTCTGCAGCGGGTTCCGGGTTCAAGGCTACTGTCGGCGGTACTTCTACAAGGGCAGGTTTCCCGAAGTATTACACAACGACCAGCAGCGCTGATGGAGTGGATTTTGCGAGTCCAAATATAACCGCCACTATGTCAACAGTTCTTCCTGTAGAGGCGGTTTATGTGGCAGGACAGTTGAAGCCCGGCGAATCGGTAACGCTTACCTTCAATGTTACTGTCAATTAAATAACCCCTCCCGGCCTCCCCTTACTCTAATGGGAGGGGCTAATTCCCCCTCTTAAGGTAAGAGGGGGGCAAGGGGGAGTTAAGTTGAATCTAAGTAAGACGTAATGCAGCAAAATGCAGGGGCGGGACAGCCCGCCCCTGCAACTTAAAAAGTGCGGATAACAATTCCCGATTTGAGATAAGCGCCGATGGATATTGGAATTTATTTGAGACTGGGAATGTGTAAATTCTTAAAGTGCGAATCATAATGACACAAGCTGATAAAAATAAGATTTTTGTATTGCAGACAGCCATTTCTGTATGCCTATTCCTGCTCTATATGTGCATTGTCTCAGGCGCATGGGGTGCCACGCCCAGCGGCACGGTTATCGACAATACGGCAACGGCAGCCTATTCTGCAAACGGCTTGGTTCCTGTTACAACCCCTTCCAATACCGTATCCGTAACCACGGTTGCGTATCAAACGCCTGCAACCATAGAGCTGATGAAGTATGCGCCCACCCGTTCGGATGCGGAGACGGAGCAGGTTTACTCAACAGAATACCGGAAAAGCGACGGCGTATATGTGAGCGTGGCCAGGCCGGTTCCGCTCGGCACAACATCCCCCCTGGATTTGAGCGCGCCTCTGCCGCTCTTGGATACAGGGCTTTACAAGAAAAACGAGCCGCTTTTTGTAAGGGTTACCGACCTTGACCAGAATGCAGACCCGTCAGCAATAGAGACGATAGTCATTACTCTAACGATTAACGAGACAGGCGATACGGAGACCCTTAGGCTTAAAGAGACAGGTAAGGATACCAGCGTATTTATGGGTTACATTCGTCTGGTCGCCACAGAAACAACACATTACAACGGGGTTTTGAGCATAGTAAGCAGCAGCACGATTACAGCCATGTATGATGATAACAGCGGCGGCGCCGCTCTCACTATTACGGCCAACGCCCTGGTTGACCCGTACGGCGTAGTCTTTGACAGCTTGACAGGGGCGCTGCTCAACGGCGCAACCGTAACCCTTACCGATGCATCCACAGGCCGGCCTGCCGTTGTTTACGGCGATGACGGAGTAAGCATTTATCCTTCAACCATTATTACCGGAGGAACGGCAACCGACAGCAAGGGAAGGGTTTACAGCTTTCTCACCGGCGAATACAGATTCCCGTTTATTTCCCCGGGCTCATACCGTCTTGCTGTAACTCCGCCTTCCGGCTACAGGACGCCGTCAATAGTCTCCACAGACTCCATACAGAACCTTCCCTCTGCTCCGTTTGCCATTGAACCCGGCTCAAGGGGAGAGGTGTTTATCGTTAATCCCGGCCCTATACTTCATATTGACATTCCGGCTGACCCTGCGGCCGGCCTTTATGTGATGAAAACAGCGTCAAAGACATCAGTGGCTCAGGGCGATTTTTTACAATATAAGGTTACTGTTGAAAATACATCTTCCGGCATCGGCGCAAATAATGTTGTTATAAGCGACAGGCTGCCCTTTGGATTCCGTTACAGAAAAGGGTCAATCAAAATCAACGGCGCGCCTGCAGCCGACCCGTCCATTTCAGGAGACGGCAGGACAATGAGCGTGAATATCGGAAATCTGGCGGCAGCGGGAAAAGCCGAGATAACATATATTGCAGAGGTGACTATTGCTGCAAGACCTGGAAAGGCAGTAAATACGGCCTCTGCCTCTGCTGACGGCGGCATAGCCTCAAATATGGCTCGGACATCTGTGCAGGTAAAGGAAGAGCTTTTCTCAAGCAAGAGTTTTATCGTAGGGCAGGTCTTTGCAAACGGCTGCAACGAGGATGATGAAAATACAAAAGGGGTGGAAGGCGTCCGCATCTATATGGAGAGCGGCGCCTATGCCTTAACCGATAAAAAAGGGATGTATCACTTTGAAGGCGTTAATCCCGGGACTCATGTGGTTCAGCTTGACATGGACACAATCCCTGAAGGATACGAGCTTATGATGTGCGAAGAGAACAGCCGCTTTGCAGGAAACGGCTATTCCCAGTTTGTAGATATTCAGGGCGGAACCATGTGGCGGGCTGATTTTTATCTCAAGGAAAAGCCTAAGACAGAGCCTGAGATGATTGAAGTAAAAGGCAAGGCAGGAATTGAGCTGAACAGCGACTTTGCAGCAGAAAATCCCCCTTCATCCCCCTTTGAAAAAGGGGGAAAAGAGGGGGATTTAAATAACGTGAATTTCAAGATTCCAGTCTATGTCAGCAAGGTGCCTTTGAAAAATATGAGGGTTACCGTGATGCTCCCGCAAGGACTGAGCTATATAAAAGGGAGCAGCATGCTCGGAGAGGCTGTGCGGCCTGACCCTGATATCATGGAAAATGTGTTGACCTATCGTCTTGGCGATGCAGAACCTGGCTGGAAGGGCGAGGTCAGGTTTAAGGCCGATATTGCGGCAGATGCAAAAAATAAAGCGCTTGTCACAAGGGCGCTCCTTACACTTGACACATCCGTGACAAAGAATCAGCGGACGCCGGTTGCGGAAAATATGCTTGAAATAACGCCGAAGGCCGAAGGCACCGGGGTTTCTGAAATGGTGCTGCATCCGCATTTTGAAGAATTTGTGGCCGTTCTTAGCCGTGAAGATATGGCAATGCTGGACAAGCTGCTTGTGGAGCTTAAAAAACTTTCTATTGAGCATGTGGTTGTCACAGGACACACGGATTCAACAGGCATCAGAAAGCGAAGCCGGCACATATTCGCCGATAATCATGAGCTTTCTATGGGGAGGGCAAAGAGCGTGGCCGATTATATCGCCAATGCCCTGAACCTTTCTCCTTCACAGGTTACGGTTGACGGCAAAGGGCCTGACAAACCGGTTGCAAGCAATAAGACCAAAGAAGGCAGGGCAATGAACAGACGTGTGGAGCTTAAGATAACTACAAATGGGCGCAAAGCCGGTTCGGAGCTAAAAAACATTCAGGCAAGGAGCGGCGTAAAAACCGTTGAGGTAGCAGAGAAGAGAGAGGTTGGAAAAGAGGTTGAAGCAGAGAAAAAAAGAGATTGACAAAAAAACATGCCTGAATTTGACGGCGCATGGTTTGATAAGGAGAAACCAGATCTTGCATGGGCATGGCCTTATGAGGGTTTTCATCCTTCCATACCGAGCGTAAAGATTGCCGTTAAGCACGACCTTAATAAAAAGCAAAAGCTCAGACTCTTGCTTAACGGTGAAGAGGTGGACGGCTTGTTTCTGGACGGCACGGTAAAGAGCTGGGACGGTCGTATCGCCGTGAGCCTCTGGAGAGGCGTGCATGTAAAAGAAGGGGACAACCTGTTCGAGGCTGTGGAATACGACGGAGAAAGGGAGACCGCGCGTATTGAGCGGACAATCCATTATTCAAGCCCTCCGGTGAAGGCCGAGCTTGTTTTGGAAAAATCACGGCTCATAGCAGACGGAAAAACACCTCCTGTCATAGCAATTCGTCTTATTGACAAGGACGGCCATCCGGCAAGGGAAGGGGTGGTTGGGGAGTATTCTGTAGATACTCCGTATATAGCTCTTCAGAGGATAGAAGATTTGCAGAACGACCCCTTAAATGCCTCAAAGAGCAACAGGCTGAAATATCAGATAGGAGAGGATGGCATTGCGCTTATCAAACTCCAGCCCACCGCTCAAACAGGCGAGGCGGCTGTCAAATTCAATCTTATAAGCGGCGAGCAGGAAATCAAGGCATGGTTGAAACCCGGAGACCGCGATTGGATACTGGTGGGGCTGGCTGAAGGGACTGCCGGATATAACACGGTAAATGGAAATATGGAGAATCTGGGCGATTCCGATGAAAAGGAAGAACTGTATAAAGACGGAAAGCTGGCCTTTTTTGCCAAAGGAAAGATAAAAGGGGAATGGCTTCTTACCATGGCTTACGACAGCGATAAGGCATGGAGGCCCGAGGAGAACAACTCCCTTTACGGAACAATAGACCCAAATACATACTATACCCTTTACGGCGACGCATCCCAGCAGCAGTATGAAGCCGCAAGCGCAAGACCGCTTTATATCAAGATAGAACGTGACCGCTTCTATGCCCTTTTCGGTGATTTTGACACAGGGCTTACCGTGACCGAACTCTCACGATACAGCCGCAGCCTCAACGGCTTCAAGTCCGAGATGAAAGGGGAGAAGTATGATTTTAATGTGTTTATAAGCGATACCAACCAGGCCTTTGTCAAGGATGAGATAAGGGGTGACGGCACATCAGGCCTATACAAGCTGTCGAGGAAAAACATAGTAATCAATTCCGATGCCATAACCATAGAAACCAGGGATCGTTTCAGAAGCGAGGCCATAATATCCTCGCAGAAATTGAGCCGTTATGTTGATTACAACATTGACTATGAAACAGGCGAGATATACTTTAAAACTGCGATAGCCCCGATAGACGGAAACCTCAACCCGGTATACATCGTTGTATCTTATGAATCGTACGACTCATCGGACAGCTCGTATAATTACGGCGGAAGGGGCGCGGTGAGGGGTTTTGACAACACGCTTGAAGTTGGCGTTACCCGCGTTCATGAAGGGAGAACAGGAGGGGAAGGGGACTTAAGCGGTATTGACGTTACGGTAAATCTGGACAGCGATACAAAGCTGAGGGCGGAATATGCGGAAACGTCAACGGAATTATACCATGCAAGTTCGCAAGGTAATTCTTATCTGGCCGAATTATCCCACAGGTCGGATGCCATGGAGGGGAAGGCGTATGTACGCGAGCAAAGCGGCGACTT
>CAZVZI010000056.1:0-8211 GCA_964631455.1 uncultured Thermodesulfobacteriota bacterium
CCGTTAAAAACATAAGTACGGGAGAATCGCCCCTTATTATGCCGACCGTAAAGACTATGGCGCATATAGCAAGCGCCGCCAAGGCAAGCCGCTTGCCTACAACAGCCAATCGTTTCTGAAGCGGAGTCTTTACCTCTTCCTCTGCCTGAAACATGGCAGCTATGCGCCCAAGTTCCGTTTCCATTCCGGTAGACACTGCAACACCGGCGCCTCTGCCGTATCTTACAATCGTCCCCCTGTAAGCCATATTCCGCCTGTCTCCCAGCGGTATCATCTCATCGTGAAGCGCAACTATAGATTTTTCTGCCGGCGCAGACTCGCCTGTAAGAGCTGCCTCTTCTATTTTCAACTGTGCAGTCTCCACAAGCCTTAAGTCAGCAGGAACGATCTTCCCTGCATCAAGAATTACAATATCGCCTGGAACTATTTCCGACGACGGAATTGTAACCGGAGAGCTTGATCTCAACACTGTCGCTGTAGGGGCAGCCAGAAGTTTAAGCGCCTCCATCGCCTTTTCAGCCCTATATTCCTGGACAAAACCTATGGCCGCATTCAGAACAACTATCACCATTACAGCAATAGTATCGGCCACCTCCCCTATTGCCCCTGCAATTACGGCAGCGGCTATAAGGACGATAATCATGAAGTCCTTAAACTGATCAAGGAGCATCATCAGAGGGACCTTTTCCCTGCCCTCTTTTATCTCATTCGGCCCATGCTCTGCAATCCGTTTACGAGCCTCTTCTGAAGAAAGCCCCTGAACAGACGACCTCAGGTCTTCCATGACCTGATTTATTTCTTTTTGATGCCATCTCATAACGCAAATTCAAATCATCCTCAGCTTTTTTCCCCCCTGCAAGCGGGGGAAAAAAGCGGGGGCGGTTTTGTAACTATATCATAAAAATTTCTTGATAACCTATCTTACATCTGTTAGGATAAGTTTTTAAACAATAATTTAACTCATATCTCATACATGCAAAGGAGCATCCTGTATGCCTTTTAATTATCTTATGGGTCTGTTCTCTAACGACCTTGCTATTGATCTTGGCACTGCAAATACGGTTATCTATGTAAAGGGCAAAGGGATTGTATCCAACGAACCTTCGGTGGTTGCCGTAAAACGGGATGGAAGGGGAAGGAAGGTTCTGGCTGTGGGCAAAGAGGCAAAGTTAATGCTCGGCAAAACACCCGGCAATATTACAGCCATACGCCCCATGAAAGACGGGGTAATAGCCGATTTTGAAGTTACAGAAGAAATGCTGAAGCATTTTATAAGAAATGTTCACAAAAGAAGATTTGGACTAAGGCCCAGAATCATAATCTGCATACCTTCCGGCATAACTCAGGTGGAACAGAGGGCTGTCAGGGAATCTGCGTTTTCAGCGGGGGCGAGCGAGGTTTACCTTATGGAAGAACCCATGGCCGCAGCCATTGGCGCAGGGCTTCCCATAACAGAACCTTCAGGAAATATGATAGTGGACATCGGCGGCGGGACATCGGAGGTTGCGGTTATATCGCTGGCAGGGGTGGTGCAGTCCATGTCGGTCAGGATAGCCGGCGATAAAATGGATGAGGCCATTGTTCAATATATAAAAAGAAAACATAACCTTTTTATAGGCACAGAGGCTGCGGAGGCCATAAAAATGACCCTCGGGCTGGCCATGCCCAGTGAAGAGAAAAAAACAATGGAGATAAAAGGTAGAAACCTTGTAACAGGCATACCAACAACAATGGTACTAGACGGCGAAGAGGTGCGGGAAGCGCTGACAGAACCGCTTGCCGCGATAATAGACGCAGTAAAATCCGTGCTTGAGAGAACGCCCCCCGGCCTTGCGGCAGACCTTGTTGACAAAGGGATTGTGCTTGCGGGCGGAGGCGCGCTTTTGAAAAATCTTGATGTAATCTTAAGAGAAGAGATAAAGCTGCCTGTAACAATTGCCGACGATCCTCTGACATGCGTTGTTCGCGGCGCAGGTAAGGCGCTGGATGAAATAAAACTCCTGCGAGAGGTATCGCTGCCGTCGTAAATAAGAACATGACTAACTTCCTGAAAAAACATCAACTTGTTATTGCTTCCGCTTTTTTGTGCCTTTTAGCGCTTCATATAGCATCCACCGGCACAAAGGGCGTAGGCGGAACCATTATTACCGGCAAACTTATCTCTGCTGTAACCTCGCCTGTCCAATATGGCATTACTTCCGCAACAAAGGAAATCAAATCAATATGGACATCCTATATATACCTCATCAATGTAAACAGAGAAAATACGTTATTAAAAAGCAATATGGAAAAACTCAAGCAAGAGAATAATCAATTGCAAGAGGCCATTTTTCTGAATAACAGATTAAAGGAACTGCTGGCCTTTAAGCAGGAACTAACCGCAGCAACAGAAGCCGCTGATGTCATAGGCATTGAAAACTCCGGATGGATAAAAACGATAACTATAAACAAAGGCATCTCCGACGGCATTAAGCGGGACATGGTCATCCTGACTCCATTGGGCATTGCCGGCAGAATAATAGATGCACAGTCAACAACCTCAAAGGCCCTCCTTGTTACAGATCCGCGGTGCGCTATTGATGTAATTGTGCAGAGAACCAGAATAAAAGGCATAGCCGAGGGCAACGGCGCTGACAGACTGATATTAAAATATGCAAGACATGAAGACGATATACAGGTGGGCGATATATTAATATCATCCGACCTTGGCGGCATCTTTCCAAAAGGCATGGTCGTAGGAGAGATAGTCCGCGTAGAAAAAGGAGAGGATATTTTTTTCATGGATATAGAAGCCAAACCAAGCGCAGATCTCAAAAAACTGGAAGAGGTCCTTGTCATCACAGGAAACAATAGTCTTGTACCATCCCCTATCGTGAGCCTGCCGGTCGTGAGCCTGCCGAATCGATGATGCAATGAAAAATTTTGTTATTTATCTCGTCCTTGCCCTGCTCTTTCTGGTAATAGATAACACCCTGCTCCACCTCTTGTTTCCCCCGTTCTTGATTCCGGATGTTATCCTTATAATGGTTTTTTATCTCGGTTTTAACAACCGCTCCGCTTCGGGGGCGCTGACAGCCTTCAGCCTCGGCTATCTAACAGATGTATTTTCAGCAGGGGTCGTGGGAACTTCATCATTTACGCTTGTATTTGTATTTGCCGTCACATCTCTGCTGGCAAAACTGATAAGTTTAGACAATATGCTCGTAAAGATTGGAGGGACAGCCTTTATGAGCGTAGTAAAGGGGGTATTGACATACTTCCTTCTCATATTTCTGAATCAGAAAATTCCATTTTATATTATCTTTCCCACAGCCATTTCTACGGGCATAGCAAGCCCTTTTGTATTTAACCTGTTGAAGAGAGTGGAGCTAAAGGCCAAGTCCATGGGTTATTCTAATTATTGATAACGCAATAGGGGTCTGACAGGATGAGCGCTTATTTAGGAAATAATAAACCGGGTGAGTTAAAGACAAGGCTTTACATTGCGACAGGCATTGCCGTATCCGTATTTTTCCTGCTCATTGTGCGGCTGTGGTTCCTGCAGGTATTCGAGGGAAAGGAATTCAAGGAATTATCGGAAAATAACCGGGTGAGGCTTGTCAGAGAAACAGCGCCGCGCGGGTTGATTATGGACAGGACAGGCAAGACAATAGTGGAGAACAGGCCTGCCTTTCATCTGGCTATAATCCCTGAGGATGCAAAAGATTTGACAAAGATTAAACAGGTTCTTCCGGCTATTGTCAATAATATTTCAGAGGAGACTATTGAATCAAGGATAAACCAGGCAAACGGACGGCCGTCGTTTCAGGCAATAAAACTCAAAGACGACCTTACATGGGAAGAAATAGCCAGGGTCGAAGCATTCAGAATAGATATGCCCGGCATTATGCTGAATATAGAGCCACGGCGGGTATATCCTTTTGGAGACGCTGTTTCCCATATTATCGGTTATCTCGGAGAAATAGACGAACAGCAATTAAAAAAATTAAAAAAGGCCAATTATATGTCCGGGGATTTTATCGGCAAATATGGAATAGAATACCAATTGGAGAAATATCTGCGCGGCATAAGCGGCGGCAAACAAATAGAAGTGGACGCCATGGGAAGGGAGATAAAACTCCTAAAAAAGATAACCCCTACACAGGGATACAATGTCTATCTTACAATAGATATGGATACGCAACTGGCGGCAAGCAAGGCAATGAAAGGCAAGGTCGGGGCGGTAATAGCAATGGATCCTCAAAACGGCAAAATACTTGCCGCTGTAAGCGCCCCATCCTTCGACCCAAACCTCTTTGCAGCCGGCATTGAAAAGCAGCGGTGGGACGATCTTATTGCTAACCCATTCCATATTATGGAGACAAAATTCATTCAGGGGCAATACCCTCCGGCGTCCACATTCAAGCTTGTAACCGCTGCGGCAGCGCTTGAAGATAACGTAATCACCCCCTCTACAAAGATATATGCAGGCGAATCATTCTGGTTCGGCAACAAGGAATTCAGAGACTGGAAGGCAGGCGGGCACGGCATTATAGATATTCACAGGGCGATTGTAGAATCCTCCGACACCTTCTTTTATCAGGTCGGATTAAAAGTGGGGATCGACCGCCTCTCATACTATGCAAAGGGTTTTGGGCTTGGCAGAAAGACAGGCGCAAATCTAACGAATGAAAAACCCGGGCTTGTGCCGTCCGGCAAATGGAAAAAGGACACACTCGGCGTAAAATGGTATGAAGGCGAAACCATATCAATATCGGTTGGACAGGGTTATCTTACTTCCACGCCGCTTCAGATGCTGAATGTATATGCTGCCATTGCAAACGGCGGTAAGCTATACCTGCCTCAATTAGTATATATGACGGAAACGTTAACAGGAGAAGTTGTCAGCAAGTTTGAACCACAGGAAATAGGAAGAGTCCCTGTATCGCCGGAAAATTTGAAAATACTCCAGGACGGATTAAAAGGGGTGGTAAATGAACATGGAGGAACCGGATGGACGGCAAGGGTGCCTGGTGTAGATGTCGCAGGCAAGACAGGAACCGCCCAGGTAATAAGGCTTAAGGAAAATACCCCCAGAAAAAAACCGAAAGACACCCCTTACGAACAGAGAGACCATGCCTGGTTTGTAGGTTATGCGCCGGCAGAAAACCCTGAAATAGCCGTGGCGGTTATTGTAGAGCACGGCGGTTTTGGCGCAGAGTCTGCCGCGCCCGTTGCGCGTGAGGTTATCAAGGCATATCTTAAAAACAGAAGCCAGAAGACAGAAATCAAAAGCCTGCCCCCGAATGCATCCCCGGTTAAAACCTTCGGGGACAGGTCTATCGGGGGCCAGGAAATAAAAATACAAACTCCGGAAGCAGACACGGCAACTGCCACAAAAGCAGAGGAGGCGGATATCAATGATATCAATGATTGACAGAAGACTCTTGGTTCATTTTGACTGGATTATATTTTTTCTAACCATATCCCTGTCTGTTATAGGCATTATAAATATTTACAGCGCCACACTGATAGACAGCAATAACTTATATCAAAAACAGCTAATCTGGTTTTTAATCGGCCTCAGCTTTATGCTCATTATTACCTTTATCAATTATATACATCTGGAAAGGCTGGCATACCCAATCTACGGCCTGTCTATTACTCTTTTAATCGCAACATTCCTTTTTGGCCGCACCACAGCAGGCGCCACACGATGGCTTAACCTCGGTTTTGTTTCATTTCAACCTTCAGAATTTGCAAAGATTGCCATAATAATAATTTTGGCCAAAATATTTAGCAACACGGCAAAGATTCCTGCCAAGGGAATGTCCGCAAAGGATCTGATGCTGCCTTCCCTGCTTGTTTTTATTCCGTTTATCCTCATTGCCAAACAACCTGACATGGGGACAGCCATCCTCACATTTTTTATATTTGCCTCCATGGTCATCTTTGCGAAGGTGCGCGTTAAAACGCTTATAGGCATTATAGCGCTGGCTTTGCCCATGATACCTATCGGATGGCACTTTTTAAAAGGTTATCAGAAGGCGCGTTTGATGAGTTTTCTGGACCCGACCATGGATCCTTTAGGCACAGGTTATCACATACTGCAATCAAAGATAGCCATAGGCTCAGGTGGCGTCCTTGGAAACGGATTTGCCCACGGAACACAGGGCCAGTTGAGATTTCTCCCTGAACACCACACAGACTTTATCTTTTCGGTGCTGGCCGAAGAATGGGGGTTTGCCGGCTCATTTATAGTCCTGACCTTATATTTCATTCTGATACTATGGGGATTAAACATAGCGCAAAACGCAAAAGACAGGCTTGGGGCATTTCTCGCATTCGGCGTATCATCCATGCTTTTATGGCATATAGCAATAAACATAGGCATGGTGACAGGAATGCTTCCTGTGGTGGGCGTTCCGCTTCCATTTATGAGTTACGGAGGCTCTTTTCTTCTGACAACTATGATCGGCGCCGGCATACTTGCAAATGTAAGCATGAGGAGGTTTATATTCTAAAAAAAATTGCCCTGTGCCTTGCAACAGGCATGTATACAGGGTATTCGTCTTTTGCGCCGGGGACAGTTGGAAGCCTTTGGGGCGTAATCATATATTCCTTTCTGTCTCAAACAAATCCGTTAATATACGGGACAATTTGCTTATTCGTTTTTTTAACCGCAGTATGGGCGGCATCTCTTGCGAAAAAATACTTTGTCAAAAAAGACCCGCAGCAGATAGTGTGCGATGAAGTCATAGGCTATATGATTGCCGCGTTTCTGATACCCTTCACACTTCTTAATGTAATTATTATATTCCTCTTGTTCAGATTTTTTGATATATTAAAACCCTTCCCGATCGGGGCAATAGACAGTAAAATGGACAGCGGTTTTGGAATAGTATTTGATGATGTTCTGGCAGGTATATATGCCAACCTTACATTTCGTTTGATAACTAAGTTTGTTGTATTATGGTAAGAAAGAGGGAAAAACTGGAAGAAACCGTCGGCCGTATGTTGAAAAAATCAGGGATTACGCTTTCCGTTGCAGAATCATGCACCAGCGGCCTCCTTTCCCACAAAATAACAAATGTATCCGGAAGCTCCGAATATTTCAAGGGCGGGGTGGTTGCATACAACAATGAGATAAAAGAGCGGGTATTGGGTGTTTCGCTAAAAACATTAAAAGATTTCGGCGCTGTGAGCGGAGAAACGGCAATTGCAATGGCGAAAGGCGCAAGAAAAAATCTGGGCTCCGATATCGGCATGGGAGTAACAGGAATAGCCGGCCCGACAGGTGGAAACAAGGCAAAGCCTGTGGGAACGGTGTTTATAGCGGTTTCGGATAAAACAAAAGGGGAAAGCCGTAGATTTTTATTTAAAGGAAAAAGGCATGGCATAAAACTCGCTGCCTCAAACAAGGCGCTAAAGATGTTGAAGGAATTTTTATTAAAAAGGCGCGATGCAAGAAGATAAATTTATACGCGCATTCATTGCTATAGAACTGCCTGCAAAGATAATTGAAGGCCTAAAAGAAATTCAGGATAAACTAAAGAATGGAAATAATAAAGTAGTGTGGGTAAAACCAGAAAATATCCACCTTACAATAAAATTTCTTGGCGATATTGAGGTTGCTAAGATAGATAGCATAGCGGTATTATTGGAAGACGCGGCTGCAAAAAACCGCAGCTTTGATGTATCAGTCAAAGGAGTTGGGGGCTTTCCAACAATAGATAATCCGCGGGTATTATGGGTTGGAGTAGAAGAAGATGGCGCAAACCTGATTCAGATTTATAATAATCTTGAGCAAGGCCTGTCAATTCTTGGTTTTAAAAAAGGTGATAGGCCTTTTAAACCGCACCTTACACTTGGGAGGATAAAGTTTCTGAAAGATAAAAAAGGCTTAAAGGAACGACTTGAAAGATTCAAAGATATAACACTTGGGAAATGCGGAGTAAACGGCATCTGTCTTTTTCAGAGCAGGTTGACACCTGAAGGGGCGGTTCATATAAAATTGAAAGAATACAGACTTCAGACTATTAAAGACTTGGAGAATAATTAAAGGGTTTTATATGACAAATAGAGAGATTGAAGAAGTGTATGTTAAAGAATATAGGTGGAGGAAATTCTAATGTTTTGGTTTTATCATGAAAGAAATATAGATACCAAGATGAAAAACGGTTCACCTTACTTTCATATAAAAAACGAATTAGAGGCGTTTAAATCAAAATA
>CAZVZI010000057.1:0-4885 GCA_964631455.1 uncultured Thermodesulfobacteriota bacterium
CGTAGGCAAGGGCGGGATGTTCATTGCATCCGTTAATCCCAGAAAGGTCGGGGAGGAATTCACAATAGAGTTTTACCTGCCTGATAAAACTCAGGTGAGGTGCAGGGCTCAGGTTGTCTGGCAAAGGGAGTTTTCCCCAAAATCAAAACACGAGCCCGGTATGGGAGTAAAATTCCTGGACTTATCTGACGACATAAGAAATAAGATAGATGAGTGGGTGAAAAAAGGATAGATGTCCGAACTGCGTAAAGATCTCATAACAAGAGAATGGGTTATCATGTCTCCTGAAAGGGCCAGGAGGCCTTCGGATTTTCAGCATGAACATGAGGCTCAGGCTGTAGTTACAAAAAACCACTCTGTGTGCCCCTTTTGCCCCGGCAATGAATCAATGACCCCGCCTGAAATAATTGCCTTTAAAAAAGGGGGCAAACCCAACTCATCCGGCTGGTGGGTAAGGGTTATGCCAAACCGCTTCCCTGCGCTGATGGTGGAGGAAAAGCTCAACAGGAGCGAACATCTCATATATGACAAGATGTCCGGCGTTGGAGCCCATGAAGTGATAGTTGAAACGCCCGATCACGGCAAACCGCTTTCCAGACTGGATGAAAACCAGATGAGGGAGATTTTATGGGCATACAGGGAAAGGCATCTGGACCTCTCCAAGGATCCCCGCTTAAAATATATCCTTACATTCAAAAATCACGGGAAGGTTGCAGGCGCATCTATTGAACATTCCCATTCTCAGCTCATTGCCACGCCAATGATTCCTCAACAGGTATGGATAAAGGTAAAAGGCATAGAGCAGTATTATGATTACAGGGACAATTGTGTCTATTGCGATATAGTGAAAACAGAATCGGACCGGGAGGAGAGAACCGTGGTTGAGAATGAATCATTTATTGCAATAGAGCCTTATGCCGCAAGGCATTCGTTTGAAACATGGATAATACCTAAAAGGCACAGCCATTCTTTCACAGATATGAAAGAGCAGGAAATAGATGAATTGACCGCGACATTGAAAATGGTTTTGCTGAAGCTCGAACTATGCCTCAATGACCCGCCTTATAACTATGCCATTATCAATGCGCCTATCAACTCCGGAGTTATCAGCCAATTTCACTGGCACCTTGAGATAATCCCAAGGCTTACTGTCGCTGCAGGTTTTGAGCTTGGAACCGGCATATACATAAATCCGATTCCGCCGGAAGAATCCGCAAAATATTTAAGAGACATAAAAACGATTGTATGACCTCAACAAACCTCCTCACCCTATTCGGCGGCATTTTGCTTCTCCTTTACGGCATGAAGATGGCCGGTGACGGCATGCAAAAGGCAGCAGGGGCCAGGCTCAGGGGATTTCTTTTGGCTGTTACAGACAACCGCATCAAGGGTGTCGGCATCGGCGCATTAACGACTGCGCTCCTGCAAAGCTCAAGCGCAACTATCATAATGCTGGTGAGCTTTGTCGGATCCGGCCTCTTGAGCCTCCCGGCAACCATGGGGGTCATACTCGGCGCAGATATAGGCACAACCATTACCGTCCAGATAATTACATTCAAGATATATGACTATGCAATAGTTCTTGCCGGCATCGGCGTGCTTTTAGAGTTTTTGGGCAGAAAAGGCCCTTTGCAGGACATCGGCCATGCTGTTCTTGGTTTTGCATTTATATTTCTTGCTTTAAAAATATTGACAGATGTTTTTTTGCCGCTTGCCAATGACCCTTTGTTTAAAGAAATTCTGATAAACCTCGGCAAAGACCCTGTTGCAGGCATAATTATAGCATCTCTCATGACTGCCCTGCTTCACAGCAGTGTTGCCACTATCGGTATTGCGCTGACAGCGGCCCATAACAACCTGATTACGCTTGATGCCGCCATGCCTATTGTGCTGGGCGCGAATATCGGAACATGCGTAGCCGCAATCACCTCCGGCATCGGCGCGCCTGTTGAGGCCAAACGCGTTGCGCTTGCCCACGTTTTATTCAAGGTAACAGCCGTTGTAATTGTCCTTCCTTTTTTAACACCATTTACAAATCTGGTTGGACTTAGCTCTCCTCACCTTGCAAGACAAGTTGCAAATGCCCATACTTTTTTCAATATCGCCATTGCGCTTTTATTCCTCCCTTTTATAAGGCCCTTTACAAGGCTTATTGAGATCCTCCTGCCTGAAAGAATACCTTCTGATCAAAGATTCGGGCCGAAATATCTTGACAAATTCGTTCTCACATCCCCCTCGCTTGCGCTCGGCCAGGCGACGCGAGAGGCTCTCAGGATGGCGGATGTGGTTCAGGATATGCTGAAACAGAGCATAGAGGTTTTTAAAAGCAATAACACGACTCTTATGGAAGCTATAGAAGAAAGGGATGATGATGTGGATATACTTGACAGGGAGATAAAGCTTTACCTTACAAAACTGTCTCAGGAGGGTTTGACCGCAGAGCAGGCAAGACGGGAGATGGAGATAATTACGTTTACAAACAATCTTGAGAACATCGGCGATGTCATAGATAAAAATCTGATGGAGCTTGCAAAAAAGAAAATTAAAACCCAATCGTCATTTTCCCGTGAGGGGTTAAATGAAATTCTGGAATTTCATAAAAAGGTTATGGAAAATTTTGAGCTTGCCGTATCGGCCTTTGCAAGCGGCGATGCGGAGCTTGCCCATAAATTATTAAGACATAAAACAAGGCTCGGAGAAATAGAAAGAGACTTGAGGCAGGCGCATATAAACCGTCTTCATCTGGGATTGAAGGAATCGATAGATACAAGCGCCATTCATCTGGATGTCCTGACAAATCTCAAAAGGATAAATTCCTATGTCGCGAATATAGCCTATCCGCTGTTAGAAACAGAAAAAACAGAGTAATTTTTTACTTTCCGCTTGCGAAAACAAGATTCCTCTGCTACAGTTGGAAATATAAATAAAATTTCAAGCCCAAGGGTTTGAAACAAAAGGAGGGGTAAAAATGAGCAAAAAAATCATAGATGCGCTGAATCTGGACAGGGCTTTTGAACTGGCGGCGATAATCCAGTATATGGGACACCACTACGAGGCGGAAGGGCTTGAAAGCCCGGCGGTAATTGAGATATTTAAAAAAACTGCTATGGATGAGATGAAGCACGCTGAAAAGCTGGGAGAAAGGGTTGTTTATCTCGGAGGTATCCCTGTGCAGAAACCAACTGAAATAATAAGAGGCGGCGACCTTAAAAAGATGATAAAGGACGACCTTGCCGCAGAAAACGGCGCAATAAAACGCTACAAAGAACATATAAAACTGTGCGAAAAGGAAGGCGATCCAACCACAAGGCTTATGCTGGAAGAGATCCTCGCTGATGAAGAAGGCCATGCAGACACATGGGAGACGACTCTGGGGATAAGAAAGTAAAGGGGTTAGCCTGGCAATGTGTTTTTTGTTGCAATGGAGTTGAACTGTGGCTGACAATATCTCAGGCCACCCCGGCCTTATTTCAGAGATAAAAACACAAATTCAAAAAAAAGGGCGCATAACATTTGCTGAATTTATGGATATGGCGCTTTACTATCCTGACAAAGGCTACTATGTCTCTGACAGCGCCAAATGGGGGGCGGATGGCGATTATCTTACAAGCATTGATGTAAGCCCTGTATTCAGCAGCCTTCTTGCATCGCAGCTGAGCCAGATGTGGCATATCCTTGGTTGTCCGCCTCAATTTACCATTGTTGAGATTGGCGCCGGAAGAGGGACATTATCCCTCCGGATTAAGGATGAAATAGAAAATTCATTCCCTGAATTATACAAAGCGGTTTATTTCAAGTTGGTAGATGTAAACCCTCGTCGTTCTGCCGCACCTCCGGAAAAAACATCTTTCCATACAACCATCGAAGAGATTAAACAAGGCATTGCCGGCTGCATTATCTCCAACGAACTCATAGATGCATTCCCCGTTCACAGGGCTATTGAACTAAACGGGCTGAAAGAAATATATGTGGGATATGAGAATGGCAGATTTAAGGAAATAACAGGGGAACCGTCAACCCAGGAAATTAGTGAATATTTTGACAGATTTGGAATCAAGCTCCGTTACGGACAAAGGGCTGAGGTAAATTTAAGGGCAATTGACTGGATTAAATCTGTCGGCGCATTGATAGACAAAGGTTTTGTTATTACTATTGATTACGGCCTTCCTGCAAAAGAACTCTTTCAGCCTGACAGAGGCTCCAGCCTTCAATGTTATTACAGACACACAATGAACGATAACCCGTTCCAGAGGATTGGGCATCAGGATATAACATCAAAGGTGGATTTTACCAGCCTTGCGCTCTCAGGCAAGGACGCCGGCCTTGAGATTGCCGGTTTTACAACACAGTTTTATTTTCTCATGGGCCTTGGTGTCCTTGAGGAGATTAAAGAGACAGCAGAGTTAACCATAAATAATCTGGAAGCCTTTAAATGGAATCAGGGGATTAAGGAGCTTATGATGCCGGGCATGGGCGATGATTTCAAAGTTCTTATTCAGCATAAAGGCATTGAAACCCCTGAGCTTAAGGGTTTTAGTTATAAAGACCTTAAATACACCTTGTAAGGAAAGGAGATGCTATGACAGAGGAAATGGATTTTTCAGGCAGCGGCGAATGGTCGGCAGATGAATGGACAAAAGAATGGACAATCCATGTTGGCAAGGCGTATCATTGTTTGAAATGCGGAACAATGGCAATGGTTACAAAGGGCGGGGTCGGCGTTATGGAGCCCAAATGCTGCGGCAAGGATATGATTCCGGTGGAGAGGCCTGATGACATCAGATAAAAACATCCTTGGCCAGGTTTACAGATGCCCTTTGTGCGGCGCAGAGCTATCTGTAATAAAGGGCGGCAAAGGCAGCTTAAAACCGATATGCTGCAATAC
>CAZVZI010000057.1:4895-8198 GCA_964631455.1 uncultured Thermodesulfobacteriota bacterium
GTATGTTTTGGCGAGCTTATGGTAATTAAGGGCAGCGATAAAAATTTAAAACCAATCTGCTGTAACAAGAAGATGAAAATAAAAATACGATTACACTGATTATGAAAGACAGATTACACCGATTGAGAATAAAAATATATCATGTTTAATCTGTGTAATTATATTTTAAAATCTGTGTAATCAAAAAGGAGAAATCATGGAAGAAAAAAAAGAGAAAAAACATGTTTGCAGCATCTGCGGCAAGCCGTCAGAGGCCACCATATGCCACCCTTGCGAGGAAAAGATAAGGGGCGAGGCGCTGGAAAAGAAGAAAGAGGTGGACAAGGCAGGAAGGACTGATACAGGCAGACGGTAGATGGTATAAAAATCAAAGATCAAAGATTAAAAATACAGATTAAAGGAGTCTCTTGCAAAACTCTCTGTCATCCCCGAAATGTTCTATCGGGGATATGGTTTCCTATAATAAAACACCAGATTCCCGCTTAAAGAATGCGGGAATGACAACCTTTTTATACTTTTGCAAGAGCCTCAAAGTTCAAAAATTTTTACATTTTGATTTTTTCAGAGGAGGCTCATGATGGAAAAAGCTATAGAGAACCTTAAAATAGCTGTCCGCACTGAGGTAGAAGGCTACGATTTTTATATTTCAGCCTCAAATATTATGGAAGATAAACATGCTAAAACCGTATTCCGTCATCTGGCCAAGGAAGAGCTTGAGCATATAAATGCATTAACAGCCATAAGCAAATCATTGGAAACCGGAGGCGACTGGCTTGCGTATAAAGATGCTGTTGCTTTGGATTTTAGCAAAAGCGGGGCGCCTATCTTTCTTGAAGAGAACGAGCTCACAAAAAAGTTAAAGCAAAACAGAACCGAATTAAATGCCATAACAATTGCTGTAGAGGCAGAGGAAAAGGCTGTGGATTTTTATTCCGGGCTGCTTAAGGCAGGAAGAGAACCTGAAGAAAAGACTGTTCTCGGAAAGATTCTTGATATGGAAAAAAACCACCTTAAACTTTTAAGATGGGAGCGGGAATCCATTATCCATACCGGTTTCTGGGCTGATTTCATGGAATTTAGCGTAGAAAAGGATTTGGAGTAATAAAAACCAGTGAACAGTTATCAGTGAGCAGTAAACAGTGAAAAACATCAACTGATAACTGGTAACTGATAACTGACTATGCTATATGATGTAATTGTATCAGGTCTGGGGCCTGCCGGCGCAACAGCAGCGTATGAGCTTGCATCGAAAGGATTAAATGTCCTTGCCTTTGACAAGGAGAAGTTTCCAAGATACAAGCCGTGCGGCGGATGCCTCTCTTTAAAGGTTGAAAAGATATTGCCGTTTGACTTTCAATCCGTTGCAGAAGAAACAACCTACGGCGTTGTTTTTACCTACAGGTCAAAAAGACCCATCCCTGTTATATCCCGGAAACCGGTCGGCTATAATGTAAACAGAGACAAATTTGACAACCTTTTAATGGAAAAGGCAAAACAGGCAGGCGCTGCTGTCAGGGAAGGAGAAAGGGTAACGGGTGTTGAAGAATGTGATGATTATGTCCATGTTAAAACCTCCGAAGGGATATATAAGACAAGGATTTTGATAGGCGCGGATGGGGCAAATAGTATTGTTGCCAGAGAGGTATTGGGTTTTAGTCCAAAGATGTGCGCTGTGGCAATTGAGGCTGAGATTCCTTTTGAGGGGGAAAGACTGGCTGCGCTAAAGGGAAGGCTCCTGATAGACTTCGGCTGCATCCCGCATGGATACGGGTGGGTTTTTCCTAAAGGCAAAAATCTTTCGGTGGGTATTGCCGGCCTCTCTGACAAGGTAAAAGGCAGGGTAAAAGAATATTTTGGCGATTTTGTTAAAAGAGAAAAGAGCCTTTCCGGCCTGAATATAAATGATATGCACGGATGGACGATACCATACTTTCATCCGCCTCAGGCGGAGGGACGGAGGATATCAAAAACAAGGATTCTGGCAGTCGGCGACGCAGCCCATTTGGTTGATCCGTTTTTGGGCGAGGGCATATACTATGCCATAAGAAGCGCTCAGCTTGCCGCAAAGATTGTTTCAGAGGAGGTAAGAAATACTGAGATTGACTTAAACCGGTATGATGAACTGGTAACGGCAGAATTATATCCTGAATTAAGGGCGGCGGCCAAATTGGGGAGGTTGGTCTATAATTTCCCGGGATTATGGTATAATATACTGGAAAGCGAGCCATCCCTTATGGAAAGATATTACGAGGTCATTAGAGGCGAGAAAAGATACGAGGATTTCTATAAAGACATAATATCAAGAATTAAAACAAGGCCGTGGAGGATTGCGGTCAGGTGGCTGAAAGGGTTTTTGGGAATTAAAGGGAGGTGATTAAGATGAAGAGGTTCGTGATTCCAAGGGTGGCCCACTGCAGCGACGGTTGCCATAGATTGTCCCGGGCATGACATTAAACTGCCCTTTTTTATTTTACGAAGCTGATACTTATGGGCAGATTAAAAAACCAACTGATAGCAAAGCTATTCACACAATTTCCCTTTCTTGTGGAGCGATGGGTTAAAAATACTGCGCCGTGGAAAGTGGAAGGCATTCCATGGGCAACCCTTACAAAACCCATCAAAGACTGTAAGATAGCCATTGTCACAACTGCCGGCGCACATCTGAAAACACAAAAACCATTTGACATGAAAGACCCAAACGGCGATCCGGCCTATAGAGAAATTCCAAAAGATACGTCTAAAGAATACCTAATGATAACCCATGATTATTATGACCATACGGATGCGGATAAAGATATAAATATTGTCTTCCCCATAGACAGACTCAAAGAAATGAAAGAGGCCGGAGAGATAGGGGATATTGCAGAAATAAATTTCGGTTTTATGGGGCATATAGACGGCGGACATATTTATACGCTTATAAATGAAACTGCCCCGGCAGTTGCAAAAAAATTAAAAACACAAAATATTGATGCGGTTCTTTTAACCCCCGGTTGAGGTCTCTGCAATCGGTCCGTGGGACTGATACAAAGAGAGATAGAAAAATACGGCATCCCGACCATAAGCATATCAATAGTCCGCAAGTTCACTGAAGAAATCAAACCGCCGCGCGCTGTTTTTTTAAAATGGCCTCTTGGGCATCCTCTGGGAGAACCTTACAATGTCAAACAGCAGATGACTGTTTTAAAAAAGGCATTCGAGGCTTTAATGAATATAAAAGAACCCGGAACTATCATAGACCTTCATTACAGATGGAAAAGACATGAAGATATGGAATAGAACATTCCATATCTCATCCGCCTT
>CAZVZI010000058.1:0-2487 GCA_964631455.1 uncultured Thermodesulfobacteriota bacterium
AAATCTTGTATCTCCGTCTGTAATCCAACGCCTGATCTCTTATCCACATGTACCAGATAGTAGTTGGTGGGATGGTAAATTGTCCTAAAGAGTCTTTTAAACTGATTGGGATACCGATGCACCAAGATTAGGTATGCGATCATGCCCATAACGATCTCCTATAATGTCTATGCTATAATTATATTCCGAATACGCTGGCTTGGCCGAAAAATGGGTGACACTTTCGCGTACAACGAGCGGCCTAACAAGTTCTTATCCACTTCCGTCTATCCTTACACTTGTAATGATAAACAGAAAAGAAGCCTATCTGCAAAGAATTAAAATGTTCCGGCTGTTAAGGTTTAAAGGGCAAATACCGCCCTCTGGGCAATATCTATGAACCACGCAGGCAGGATGCCGATAATAATTGTGCCGAAAACGGCAATGGCAAGCGCAAGGCGGGTTGCCGGCGTCTGCGCCAGATCAAATTCATGGATGGGGTCTTTCATATACATGAGCATGACAATACGGATATAGAAGTATGCGGATACTACGCTCATCAAAACGGCAATGACTGCAAGAGATATAAACCCTTTGTGGATAAGGGCCATGAATATATAGAACTTGCCTACAAAACCTGCGGTCGGCGGGATACCTGCAAGTGAAAATAGAAAGATGAGCATCAAAAGCGCCATGCCTTTATTGTTTTTGGCCAAGCCTGTGTAGTTGCTGATATTCTCGCCAAGGAAATTCCCCTTCCTCATAACTATTATCGCTCCAAAGATGCCGATATTCATAAAGGTGTAAATCAGCATATAGAGCATGACGCTGGCTAACCCGTCCCTGCCTCCTGCCACAAAACCCAGAAGGCCGTAGCCTGCATGGGCGATGCTTGAATACGCCAGCATTCTCTTTATATTGGTCTGAACCAAGGCGACAAAACTGCCCAACGTCATTGTCAGCACAGCGATAACTGCAACAATTGCGACCCAGTTTGGCGCCGCAGGCGCCAGGGCATCCATAAAAACTCTCAGAAAAACTGCGAATGCCGCCGCCTTTGGCCCGACTGACATAAAGGCTGTTATCGGAGTCGGCGCCCCTTCATACACATCTGGCGCCCACATATGAAACGGCACAGCGGCAACCTTGAAACCAAATCCCGCTACGAGAAAAATAATGGCAAGGATAAAGCCGGTATCTATATGTGTCTGACCTCTTAAGACGCCGGCTACGTCTTTTAACTGGGTCGTGCCTGTAAAACCGTACACAAGAGATATGCCGTAAATGAGTATGCCTGATGAAACAGCGCCGAGGATTACGTATTTCATGGCTGCCTCGTTTGAACGGACAGACCTCTTCATAAAGCCGGTAAGCGCATAGACTGAAATGGCCATAAGCTCAAGGCCTACATAGATGCTTATCAAGTCGGTGGCGGAAGCCATAATCATCATGCCGCTTAAGGCAAAGAGCATAAGGATATAATATTCGCCGTGTTCAATATCCTCAATCTTTGCGTAGTTAATAGAAAGGAGTATGCACAGGGCTGTAGACAGATAAAACAGCATCTTAAAAAATGCAGAAAAACCGTCCACGGCAAACATCCTGTAAAAAACATGGATATTGCCATCTGAAAGATACGAAAGACGCAGGGTCTCTCCTGCCGCTATGAGGATAACAATCAGGGAGAGATACGCAATAATCTGCTTCTGCCCCTTGCGTAAAAACAGGTCAACCATCATAAGAAAACATGAAGCGGAGATTACTATTATCTCCGGCATGCTGGCCAATATGTTTATGATGTCAAATTTCATAATCCCTCTCTGCCTTAACGATAACCTACCGAATGAATCTGCTCAAGCAAATGCCCTACCGATGCATGCATCACATTCAAAAACGGCTTTGGATAGAAACCTATCCAGAAAACAAATATGACAAGGGCAATCATTGGAACTATCTCTCTGAAATTAACATCCCATGCCTCTCTGACATGGCTGCTTCTTGCCTCGCCAAGCGCCATTGCCTTGTACATACCCAAAAGGTATGCCGCGCTCAGAGCAGCGCCAAGAACTGCGAGACCTGCAATCCATTTGTTATAGCCGAATGCGCCTACCAGAATAAGCAATTCTCCGATAAATGAGTTGGTTCCGGGAATGGCCAGAGAAGAAAGGGTGTATATGGCAAAGAATGTAGTATATATCGGCACTGCCTTTGCCAGACCGCCGTAAAGAGTTAGCTTTCTCGTATGCGTTCTCTCATAGATAAGGCCGATGCACAGGAAAAGTGCGCCGGTTGTGATGCCGTGGTTTAACATCTGGAGGATGCCTCCCTCTATGCCCTGAACATTGTAAACAAAAAGGCCAAGTGTTACAAATCCCATGTGTGCTACGCTGGAATAGGCAATCAGTTTTTTAATATCCTCCTGAGCAAGCGCCAGATAGCCGCCGTATATAATGGCAATAACAGAAAGTATGAGTATAGGCATGGCAAAGTATTCTGCGGCAAGCGGCA
>CAZVZI010000058.1:2497-7070 GCA_964631455.1 uncultured Thermodesulfobacteriota bacterium
GGAGAATCTTAAAAATCCGTATGTCCCCATCTTAAGGAGTATGCCTGCAAGGATGATGCTCCCTGCCGTGGGCGCCTCCACATGGGCATCCGGCAGCCAGGTATGGAACGGGAACATGGGCACCTTTATGGCAAATGCGATGAAGAATGCAATAAAGACCCAGAACTGGAGCGCAAAGGAATAGTTCTGTCCCATGAGAGCCTGAATGTCAAATGTCCTGCCTCCTGCAAAATAGAGGGCTATTATGCCGACAAGGAGAAGCACGCTGCCTGCAAGCGTATATAAGAAAAATTTAACTGCTGCATATATGCGGTTCGGCCCGCCCCATACGCCGATAATAAGATACATGGGGATAAGCATGGCCTCCCAGAAAAGATAGAACAGGAAAAAGTCCAGAGCGCAGAAAACCCCTATCATGG
This sequence comes from uncultured Thermodesulfobacteriota bacterium, assembly GCA_964631455.1. GTDB lineage: Bacteria > Desulfobacterota > GWC2-55-46 > UBA9637 > UBA9637 > JACRNJ01. The sequence goes on from CAZVZI010000058.1 coordinate 2,917, forward strand.
CTGTCTGCATGACGAGAAGCGCAATCATGAACTCCTTTACCTTCCTTTCAATGGCTTTCCAGGACGCCAATACGCAAATCCAGCCGAGCAGGGCGGTCAGGAAAACGAAGAGGACGCTTATGCCGTCCACGCCCATGTGGTAGGTGATATTCCAGGAAGGTATCCACGGATAAAATTCCTCAAACTGCATCTTATATGTGTTGGGGTTAAAAGAGCAAACCACCGGCAGCGATATAATAAAATCAACCACAGTAAATAAAAGGGCTGTCCACCTGATATTCCTCTCGTTTTTCATAAAGAGAAGAACGGCTGCCCCGACCAGCGGCAAAAATGTTGTGAGGGTAAGTATTGGATAATTTAATATGTTATTCATAGTTTTTTTCTCACATCATCGCATAAATCGTAATAATAACAAGAATACCGAGCACTATACCCACGGCATAATGCTGAACAAGCCCCGTCTGTATGCGACGCATCCTTGCGCTGCAGGCCATTACAAGATTTGCCACTCCGTTTACGGCGCCGTCCACAATATATTTATCAATGTTTAACGCAATATTGGCTACAGCGTAAAGCGGCCGCAGAATCACGCTGTTGGAAATATCGCTTATAAAGCCTTCGTAGGCGGCTATAGGTTTGTTTGCAATCCACATAAAGACCCCGGTGGCCTTCCTGTAGAACCAATCTGTGTCAATGGTCATGGCAGGTTCCGGAGTGAGTTTTTTGAGGAGCATGAAAAAGCCGAGCGCAGTAAACATAAGTATGCCGAGGGATCCGGTTATATGTTCGCCTGTATATGGTTCAAAATGCACAGGGAAGGGGAGCAGTGCATAGAGCGGACCTGGGAATATGCCTATCGCTATGCACAGGAATGCTGCGATTCCCATGCCGATGAGCATATTAAGCGGAGGCTCCTTGGCCTGTATGCCCGAATCTTTGCCATAGAACATGAAATAAGGGATCTTGAGGGTTGTAGACAGAAATGTGCCGGCTGAAGCCATAGTAAGAAGGAGCGCTACAATTGCCTTGTGATCGTGGTTTGCAGCCGCAATTATCATGGATTTGCTGACAAAACCGCTAAAGAGCGGGAATGCAGAGATTGAAAATCCGGCAATCAGGTAAAGTATCATTGTAATTGGCATGGTTTTGTGGAGCCCGCCGAGGTCGGAGAGGTTGCGTTTTCCCGTCATATATAGAACTGAGCCTGCGCCCATAAAAAGGAGACCCTTATAAATAATATGCGTAAACGCATGGGATGCTGAACCATTAAGGGCCAACTCCGTCCCCATACCAATGCCGGTCACCATGTAGCCCACCTGGCTTATTATATGGTAGGCAAGGAGTCTGCGAAAATTGTCTTGCAGAGTTGCATAAAAAACACCGTAAAGCGTCATTATAGCGCCCAGCCAGAGCAAAATCTCTGTTCCAGGAAATGCCCTTATCAGAACATATACCGCAGTCTTTGTGGTGAAGGCGCTCATAAATACCGCGCCTGTTACTGTCGCCTCCGGATAGGCATCCGGCAACCATGCATTGAGCGGCGGCACAGCAGCATTAAGGATAAACCCGATAAGTATCATATAGAATGCGAGGCTTCCGTCTTTTTCAATCAGACCGAAGAGGATTGAGCCGGTATCCATATAATGGAGGATGATGCCGCCTAAAAGGAAAAGGCCGCCGGCAATGTGAACCATGAGATACCTGAAACCCGCATCAACCGCAGCCTTCCCCCACTGGGCAAAGACGAGATAGGCTGATGCAAATGCCATTATCTCCCAGAAGATAAAGATGGTAAAGTAATCGCCGGCAAAGGTTACCCCCAGGGAACTCCCCACATAGAGGAATGCGGCTATATGCTGGCCGATATCATCAACATGAAGCGCATAGATCATGCCGATGAACGCCATGATGGTGAATACATATGCAAACACAAGGCTGAGCTTATCCACCTTGCCGAATATGATTTCACTGCCGGCAAAGTTGTATACCCAGTATGTGCCTTGAGACATGGATGCTACATCTATAATGGCAATGGCAGGTATCAGGATGAGATAGGCCTGCCGCGCCTTCCCTTTAAGCACCGGTATCAACAATGCGCCGAAGATAAATAATATTGCGGGATGAAACCACTCAATCATAGTAATCCTCTTTCTTCATCAGCCATGCATGCCCCACAAACTTTGAGACTACAATAAGGAGGACGCATGAGATAAATCCGTAGAACGCACTCCACCCGGGAATTCTATCCCATAAAAATTCTGCATGCTCCCTGGGGACAAAAAAGTCCGCTATCAAAACAACCGCCAAAGTGGCATAAAGGAGCTTTCTAAGCCTCCCTGTATTCTGAGGGTCGCCGAGATAAAATATAATCCTTTTTATCATCTTATAACCTCCCTTGCCAGGTTCACAAAATAATCTGGAAAGATACCTACAAGAATGGAAAGAACGGCTGTGAAGACCAAAGGCACGGCTACCATGGGTATTTCTCTGACTTCCTCATGCTGGCCATGACCGCTGTGGTGATGTTCATCATTTGATTTTTCAAAAAATGCCTTATATGTTATGGGTAAGAAGTAGGCTGCATTTAAAAGTGAGCTTATAAGCAGAACCATGAGGATTGTCACATCCTTTGCCTCCATTGCCCCCAGGGCAAGATACCATTTGCTGATAAAACCTCCTGCGGGCGGCACGCCTATCATGCTGAGTGATGCGATGAAAAACGCTGTCATAGTCCAGGGCAGCTTGCGGCCGATACCGGAGAGCTGGCTTATCTCTGTCTTGTGCGCTGCACAGTATATAGAGCCTGCGCAGAAAAAGAGCGTAATCTTAGAAAAGGCATGGGCAGCGATGTGTATAATCCCACCCACCTGGCTGGTCGGTGTTAATAATGCTGCACCGAGGATTACGTAGGAAAGCTGGCTTACTGTTGAATAAGCAAGTCTTGCCTTAAGATTGTCCCGCGTAAGAGCATAAACTGATGCCATTATTATAGTAAATGAAACTATATACGCTGTGGCAATGCCCAAGTTCAGCTGATGCATTAGCACAGGGCCAAACACATGGAATATGACGCGCAATGCGCAAAAGACCCCCATTTTTACAACAGCCACGGCATGCAAGAGGGCGCTGACCGGTGTAGGCGCAACCATTGCGGCAGGGAGCCATGCATGGAACGGCATGATGCCTGCCTTTGCAAAGCCGAACAGATAGCAGAAATAAACAATGGTTAAAAGAAGAGGCGATGCGGATACATCAGCCAATGTTCCCTGGGCCGAAAATTCCAGATTTCCCGCAAGATAATATGTCAAGGCGATTGCCGCCAGAAGAAGTATCTTGGAAGTGCCGACCAGATAAACAACATATTTTTTACTCCCCTCCCATGATTCGTCCGTCTCCTTGTGATAGACAAGGGGGTATGTCACAAGGCTGAGCGCCTCATAGAATATGATGAGCGTAAAAAGGTTTGCGGAAAAAGCTCCGCCGACTGCCGCGGAAAGGCTCACAGCGAAACAGGCAAAGAATCTTGTCTGGCTCTTTTCACCGCTGCTTCGCATATAACCCACAGAATAGACAGCGGCAAATATCCAGAGAAATGACGAGATGGTGGCAAATACCATGCCCAGCGCATCCACGCGGAACTTGAAATCAATGCCGGGAAGGATGGTAAAGAGATTGAATTCAATTGTGCCGCCGGCAAGAATGGTCGGCGCCATCGATGCCACAATGGAAAACTTTATTATGGCTGCCACAAAAGAAACCGCATCCCTGACATTGGGCTTCTTATCCAATAGCAGGATTATGAAGGCCGCAGCAAGCGAAACCAGAACCGCCAGAAGAGGTCTTATTAAATAAATGGTTTCCATAATGTTAACTCAAAACTCAAATGTCAAAACTACAACCTTAAAACTCAAAACTTTTTAAACCGGTTTTAAGGCTTTGAGTTATAGTTTTGAGTTTTGAGCTTTGAGTTTTGACTTTTGAGTTTTGTAATTTTGTTCTCTATCCTTTCATCGTTGTAATCTCATCTGTATTAACAGCCGCCTTGTTTCTAACAAGGGCGACAAGTATTCCCAAGGCAACAGCTGCCTCTGCAGCGGCAATGGTCATAACAAATATTGCGAATACCTGGCCTCTCAAGTCCTGCAAAAAATAAG
>CAZVZI010000058.1:7080-8139 GCA_964631455.1 uncultured Thermodesulfobacteriota bacterium
CCACAAGATTGATATTTGCGGAATTCAATATCAACTCAATGGACATAAGGATTACAAGGATATTCCGCCTTGTAAGCACTCCTGCCACTCCAATGATAAAGAGGACAGTGCTCAACATTATATACCATGACAGAGGAACCATTATTTTATCTCCTTTTTCCCCATCACAATCGCGCCAATCAACGCCACAAGCAATATGACTGAAACAACCTCAAACGGGAGAAGGTATTCTGTAAACAGAGCCTTGCCTATCTCCGCAACGGTTCCCTCAAGATGCGCCGCAGCCATTGACCGCGCCGAAAAATCGCTTTTTGAAATCACAGCAAGCATCTCATATACAAGCGCTATCAGGATGACCACAATCCAGAATAGGCCGCCTGGCGCAAATCTGTTTATTGTTGCCTTGCGTATATCCAGCATCATGATAACAAAAAGAAAGAGAACCATAACCGCGCCTACATATAAAAAAACCTGCGCAGCGGCCAGAAACGGCGAGCGCAGCAGAATAAATATGGCTGCCACCTGAAAGAAACAGACCATAAGGGAAATGGCGCTGTGCACAGGATTCCTGAGCGAAATAACCGCTATCGCAGATGCAACTGCCATCATTGCAAATATGAGAAAAAATATTTTTTCCATTACCACCATCTCTTCTTCTTTGACAAATCCGGTCTGACCTCAATGCCTTCTTTATTTCTCTCAAACCTTGCCTTTATCACATAGCCGCCCTCAAAGTCCTGAGGCATCGCAGGCGGAGAAAGGAGTCTCTTTTTGTCAGCAACAGCGCAGTCCAGAGAATAGCAGGCAAGCTCGTAATCCCTTCCCATCCTTATGGCTGTTGTAGGACAGGCGTCCTCACAGAGACCGCAGAACAAAAACCGGACAAGGTTTATTTCATAAACTAAAACAATCCTGTCCGTAATACCTATTCCGGTATTGTCTTCCATCGGTATAACGGTAATGCACTTTGTAGGGCATGTCTTTGCGCAAAGTTCGCACGCAACACAGAGTTCCCTTCCCTGCCCATCCCTGTTTAGTGTGTGAACGGCCAATAATAGC
>CAZVZI010000059.1:0-8119 GCA_964631455.1 uncultured Thermodesulfobacteriota bacterium
TCTTTAACGCTGCATCACGCATAATCTGATATTCTTTATCCGTGAGCGTCTGCGCGGGTGCAACGGTTATGGAATCGCCGGTGTGAACGCCCATCGGGTCAAAATTTTCAATTGAACATATAATTACCACATTGTCTTTAGTATCCCTCATCACCTCAAGCTCATATTCCTTCCAGCCTATCACTGATTCTTCAATAAGGAGTTCACTGTAAGGACTTGCGTCAAGGCCGTATTGCACCATCTCCTTGAATTCCTCGCTGTTGTAGGCAATGCCGCCGCCTGTTCCGCCAAGGGTAAAGGATGGTCGGATGATCGCGGGGTAGCTCATCTCTTCCATGATGCTTAAGGCGTCCGTAAGGGTCTTTGCATAGCCGCTTCTTGGCACTTCAAGGCCGATCCTCTTCATGGCCTCTTTAAAGAGTTCCCTGTCCTCCGCCTTTTTGATGGCAGGGAGTTTTGCGCCGATAAGTTCAACATTGTATTTTCCCAGAACCCCTGATTCCGCCAGAGCCACAGCGGTATTGAGCGCTGTCTGCCCGCCCATGGTAGGCAGAATGGCGTCCGGTCTCTCCTTGTCAATAATCTTCTCAACAATCTCCGGCGTAATCGGCTCAATATATGTCCTGTCCGCAAGTCCGGGGTCGGTCATAATGGTCGCAGGATTTGAGTTGATGAGCACAACCTCATACCCCTCCTCCTTCAACGCCTTGCACGCCTGCGTGCCGGAATAATCAAACTCGCACGCCTGCCCAATCACAATAGGCCCAGCGCCGATGATTAAAATCTTTTTTATGTCAGTTCGTTTTGGCAAAATAAACTCCTTGATTTTTTAAGATGGTGGCTATGATCACCCTGTTTGCTAATTCCAACGAATGATTATTTTATAAGGACACTCTGAAAAACTATCAAGTTTGTCATTGCGAGCAAAGCGAAGCAATCTCGCTTCTATATAAGTCAATATGTTAGAGATTGCTTCGTCGTAAAAATCGCTCCTCGCAATGACATTTACGGGTTTTTCAGAGTATCCTTAAATTATCCCATTTGTCCTTGAAACTGTCCAACTTCCACTCACCCTTATTAAACTGTTTTAAGGTGCATCCTATATCCAAGCTCAATCTGGGTAAGTTTTCCTCGTTACCTTTCCGACGCAATACCTTTTTTAGAGAAACCTTCCCTACAGCTTCTTGAAACTGTGCAAAATTTTTGTATTTTTTAAATTTTGATGTCTTATTTTTTTTGTTATTGCATTGAAGGCTTTCTGAAGAGACATAACAAAGTGTCCTTTGAGTTCAATTCCATCAAAAATAGAAATTATTAGGTGTGTAGCTGCAACAATTTCGTTGGGTGATACGGCTTGGGAAAGACTTTTTGCTTTTTCTGAATAAGATTTGAGATCAATAGCCTTTAATTCTATCTTTGCAATCTTCTGCTTCCCATCTTGATTTCGTAAACATAATAAATCAAATCCATCTCCATAATGCTCAGAAACATCCCATCCAAGATTGGCCAATTTATAGGCAATCATGCCTTTTTGCATTCTCTCAAGAGATTTCTTCCGTGTAGTTTCAATAGATAAGTTGCTATTAGTTTGCATATGTCCAATAGTTTTCATTGCCTGTCATCATTGCAGAAGCATCCTCCCCCTGCCCCCTCCAGAGGGGGACAAAACTCTTGCAGCCTGTGCTGTTTTATTGATTCAAATATGCAACTGCATACATTTTGGCGGGCGCAGCCCGCCGCTCTGCTTGCTGCGCTTATATCTCCTATTTCAATCTCAAAATAAATTCCTTTGCCTTTTCTATCCTCAAGCGAATCTCGTCTTCGGTTAATTCGGACGACATCAGAAACGGATATCTTTCCTCAATATAATATTCCGTTGCCTCCTGACATAAAACCCTAAACTCCTCAAACCCCTTATTGTAGTCAACGGCATAATCAAGCAAATCTTCCAGATCGTGTATCCTTTCCAGTTTCCATCCCTTGCCGATCAGATACCCTTTGAGATATTTTTCAATTGCCTGCTGGAGATGAAATGCGGCTCCTCCTGCATCATCGTTCTCAAGCAATATCCCTGCCCGTCTTATATCAATATCGCCTTTATGAAACTAATCCTTCGGCAAAAGGGATTCTCTATCTTTCATAGATAACCTTTCCTTTTTTCGTAATCTCTATGAAAAAATCATCTCCTATTTCCAAACGGCCGGACAATTCCTTTGGCGTAAGCACCAATGATGAAAACGGTATCTTCTTTCTTATATCCGATACCAATCGCCGCACGGTTATCCGCCTATCAATAGGTCTATCCGTTGTATCTTTGATTATCAAGAGGTCAATATCACTTGATTCATCAGGCGTGCCATAGGCGTATGAGCCGTAAAGAATAATCTTTTCCGGTTGATAGCGCTCCTTAAGCCTCTCTGCCAGTTTTGATATCAGACCGGATAATTTTTTTTTCACATCACACCTCTTTCCAACGGGAGTTTATTAACAACACACTCCCGAATATTCTTGCGCAAGCAGTCTTTCCTCCATATCTAATCAACGCCGATTTTCCAAACATTCTTTTCTAAAAAAGCCTCAATGGTTTGTCTATTGGCTTTATTTATAAGGTTTGAATGTGAAAGTTTATTGTTTTTTGCATAGTCGGCAAGGGTAATGATTTTCTTGCCTTCCAAATACGCCAATCGTTTATGATAACTATTGGTAAGCGCCTTTCCCACTATTTCTTCCATGACAGCGGTCTTGCCTTTTTCATCAAATTCTTTGAATGCCTCGTAATATTTTTTTCTATCAATAAATTTTATATTTATCGGAACAAATCCCTCCCGAATCAGCAAATAGTTATTAACAGCGCGTCCGATACGACCGTTACCGTCAACAAAAGGATGAACATGCTCAAAAGTAAGGTGTCCTTTTGCCATGCGCTTGATGATATTTTTATGACTTGTGGCATTATACTCCGCCAGCATTTTTTCAAGACTATCCGTTATCTCTTTCGGATTGGGAGCAATATGGCTTCCGACACGGACATATTCATTATCATTTCTGAACCTTCCGGCAATGTCGTCGCGGATATTTGAAATTAACATCTTGTGAAGCAATAAAATCATCTCAAGGGTAAGTTCTTGTTCTTTAGCCTTTTTATCTATGTATGATACGACTTGCGCAAGGTTTTTTGCCTCAAAGATTTCGCGTTCAGTGATAAATCTATCCAAATCAATTTGAAGAAGTATCTTTTCAGTTTCTTCAAGGGTAAGAGTGCTGTTCTCTATGGCATTTGAGTTATATACCTGTTCAGCGACTTCAGCTTCAGCAATGAGTTTAATAAGGGCATCTTTGCCTATAGACGCTTTGTAGTATCTCTCGCGAAGAGAATGGACATTATTGAAGACATTAAGTGTTTTTGCCATACACTCATATTACAATTATTTTCACTGTTTTGTCAATATAACCGTGAAAATTTACCTAAAAACATAGATTTTCACGGTTTTGATATGTAACTTCTTGATAATGTTATCAACAGGAGACTTGTGAATGCCTTCCTTTTTTATGTCATTTCGTTTTGGCAAGATAATCTCCTTACGTGAGCCGCCCTTCCTCCATGAGCGTATAAATCTTTTTCACATCCATTCTTGAACATCTGCTCCACACGGTTTTCAGCCTTCTGAACTTTCTGATTAAAGGAAGAAAATTCTCCGCCCCTATTTTTCTTGCTTGCGCCGCCTCTGTCTTGATAATTGAATGGATGCTTTCCGGATAAAAACAAAAAGCGCCTGAAAACCTATATTCCCCGCGAAACGATAAAAACCTGGCCTCCGCCATATCGCCTTTCTCCAACAGCGCCGCAGGGACACCGGCCACTAAATATTTTTTCTTGCTGAATATATCCATCACCTTAACATCAGAAGCGCTCTTTCTTATAATAAATATGGAGTGGATATTGCCTAAAAAGTCTGAATATATCTTTCTATCTTCCTCTGAAAGCTCATTACTTCTTGAGAATAATATCAACGGGGTAAGCCCTTCCCGCAATTGAGGTCTCTCAAATATATACCAGTCAAAAAAGATGTCCAGGGCTTCTTCATACCCGTCTATCTCGTTGCCAAGTTCGCCTCCGTGGGCAATAAATTCCAGTTTTGCTTTTTTTATTTCATCCGCATACACATCGGATATAAAAGTTGTTTTGAGCCTTTCTATATACTCTTGAAACTCCACTTACCCTCCATCATATCTGTAAAACGTTTAAACAGATAAGAAGAATCGTGCGGCCCCGGCGATGCCTCGGGATGATACTGGACAGAGAAGAGCGGCAGTTTTGTGTGCGCCAGCCCCTCGACGGTTTTATCGTTCAGGTTGATGTGCGTGAGTTCCGCGATGCTTTTGAGCGAATCCACATCCACGGCAAAACCGTGGTTTTGAGCGGTGATTTCCACCTTCTGTGTGGTCAAATCCATGACCGGTTGGTTTCCGCCGTGATGGCCGAATTTGAGTTTGTATGTCTTGCCGCCAAGAGCCAATCCGAGTATCTGGTGCCCGAGGCAGATGCCAAATATCGGTTTTTTACCAATCAGCTTTCTTACATTCTCAATCGCGTAAGTAACTGCATCGGGATCGCCTGGACCGTTTGAAAGAAATATGCCGTCGGGATTCAACTTTAAAACATCTTCGGCAGATGTTGAAGCCGGCACAATTGTCAAATCACATCCAACATTAACAAGATTTCTCAATATGTTGAATTTCATACCAAAGTCGTATGCGACTACCGTGAACCGTGACCGTGAACCGTGAGCGTAACCCTTTTCCAAATCCCATAAACCTTGCTCCCATTTGTAAGACTTCTTGCAGGTTACCTCTTTTGCCAGATCGAGCCCGGCCATAGACGGAGACTTCTTTGCCTTTTTAACAAGGCTTGCAGGGTTTAAGTCTATAGTTGAGATAACACCGTTCATTGCGCCATTATCCCTTAAATGCCTTGTAAGCGCCCGCGTGTCTATGCCTTTTATACCAACGATTTTATTCTTTTTTAGATAGGTGTCCAATGTCTGCTTTGAACGCCAATTGCTCGGATAATCACAATATTCTTTTACTATAAAACCCTCAAGCCAGAGTTTGTTTGACTCAATGTCTTCCTCATCCACGCCGTAATTCCCTATCTGCGTACATGTCATGGCAACCATTTGGCCTTTATATGACGGATCGGTAAGCACCTCCTGATACCCGCACATGGATGTATTAAAAACCACCTCGCCCATTGACTCACCTTCTGCGCCGAATGGATAACCTTCAAACACAGCGCCATCTGCGAGGGCAAGAATTGCTTTTTTGTCTTTGGATAATATCATAAAACTTTTACGCCAGAACCTTCCGGCACACTTCCTGATACGCCTCCTCTATCTTTCCCATATCGCGCCTGAATCTGTCTTTGTCCATTTTCTCTTTTGTCTGTTTATCCCAGAGCCTGCAGCCGTCAGGGGTAATTTCATCGCCGAGAAGTATCTGTCCTTTATGCCGTCCAAACTCTAATTTAAAATCCACTAGGGTTATGCCCCGCTCATCAAAGAACTTCGAGAGATAGCCGTTTATCTCCAGCGCCATCTCTTTCAACACATCCACCTCAAATTTCTGCGCCAATCCGAATGCCTCAATATGAAAATCGTTTATCATGGGATCGCCGAGCGGATCGCTCTTGTAATAAAATTCCAGAATGGTTTTTTTGAGCGGCGCCCCCTCTTCAACGCCCATCCTCTTGGCAAGGCTCCCTGCCGCTATGTTTCTTACCACAACCTCAATAGGAACAATCTCCAATCTTTTCACAACCATTTCTCTATCAGACGGCCTCTCTACAAAATGAGTGGGAATGCCCTTGTCTTCAAGGTACTGAAAAATCCGGGAAGATATTTTGTTATTCAATACCCCTTTTTCATGAATAATCCCCTTTTTCTTGCCGTCAAAGGCTGTTGCCTCATCCTTAAAATATTGTATCAATAAATCCGGCTTATCTGTAGTGTAAAGAATCTTTGCTTTGCCTTCGTAAATTTTTTCAAGCCGCCTCATGGTAATTTACCCTCCTTCACATATACGGTTCTTGTCGGATACGGTATCTCAATGCCTTCTTGCTCAAACCTCTTTTTTATCTGACTGTTAATCTCATCCTGTATCGGGAACAAATCAAAACAATTTTCAACCCAATAGAGCATCTGTAAAATCAACGTCGAGTCTCCGAATTCCGTAAACAACACCATAGGGGCGGGTATTTTAAGCACCCGCGCATGAGACATGGCAATATCAAGGATTACTTTCTTTGCCTTATCCATATCGCTGTTATACGCAATGCCTATCTTAACCCTCCCGCGGATTGTTTTGTCAGGATAACACTGGTTAATAACTTTTGTATTGACCAATTCTGTATTCGGAACAATCAGAACATTGCTCTCCATCGTCTTTATCTTCGTGCTTCGCAGTCCTATTTCAAGAACATCGCCAATTTCGCCTGAGGTAAGCTGAACCCTGTCTCCAACCCTGAATGGTCTGTCCAGCATGAGCGTAAATCCTGATATCATATTCGCCAGCGTATCCTTGGCAGCAAGGCCTATGGCAAGAGAGGTAACACCCAGGGCTGTGACAAGGGAGAGGATATCGTAGTTAAAATGCTTAAGGACAATTATCAGACCTGTAATAAAGATGAATATAAATACAAGTTTTTCTATTAAAGGCAAAAACTCTTTTTCAAGCTGGCTGTCTGTCTTTTTAGTAACATTGTGGGTATACCATTCAAGAAAGACATTCACTACCCTATAAACCATGATTACGCCAATCCCCACGCCCAGGACATATACTATTCCGTCACCGATTGCCTTTAATCTTTGCGGAAGAGGCAGGTTTGATATGGCAAGATATGCGCCTGATAAGATAATAATATAGTATATCGGCCCTTTGGCAGCCTCTACTATCTTGTCATCAAGTTCCGTCTCTGTGTGTTTGGTAAATACCGAGACCCACCTTGCAAAGGAATATTGGACAACTTTGGCGGCCAGCCAAAAGCCAACAAGTATTGCGAGGGATATGAGGCTTTCCTTGAGCCAGAGTTCGGTATCTTTGCTGATGTCAATTTGCATAAAATTTTAACCTTCTATTTAAAAACTCTTTTAAATATATACTCCACATTCTTCACATGCCTTGAAATATCAAAACATGCATCAATCTCTTTTTTGGAGAGCCGCGCCGCAACTTCTTTATCCTTTAACAGCAATCCCTTAAACTCCTTTTTCTCTCGCCACACCTTTATGGCGTTTCGTTGAACCAGTTGATACGCATCTTCCCGCGAAACGCCCTTCTCAGTAAGGGCGATGAGGACTGTTTGAGAAAAGAGGAGACCTTTAAGTTTATTCAGGTTCTCTTTCATATTTTCAGGATATACAACCAAATCCCTGATAAGCCCTGTTGCCCTTGACAGCATAAAATCCACAAGGATTGTAGCATCAGGCGCGATCACCCTTTCAACAGAAGAGTGGCTTATATCTCGTTCGTGCCACAGCGGTATATTTTCCATCGCTGCATTCGCATATCCCCTTACAAGCCTTGCAAGGCCGGTAAGGTTTTCCGATAACACAGGATTTCTCTTGTGAGGCATGGCGGACGAGCCTTTTTGGCCGATAGTAAACGGCTCTTCTGCCTCCAAAACCTCTGTCCTCTGGAGGTGCCTTATCTCTACGGCAAACTTTTCGATAGATGAAGCGATGATGGCAAGGGTTGTAAAATATTCCGCATGTCTGTCTCTCTGGATAATCTGGGTTGAGATGGACGCTGGTTTGAGGCCAAGCTTTTTGCATACATATTCCTCGATAAACGGCGGGATATTGGCGAATGTGCCGACTGCGCCGGAAAGTTTGCCGTAGGAAATAACCTCTCTTGCCCTCTCCATCCTTACAAGGTTTCTCTTCATCTCCTCATACCAAAGCGCCATCTTGAGGCCGAAGGTTATAGGCTCCGCATGGATTCCATGGGAGCGGCCAATCATTACAGTATCTTTATGCTCAAACGCCCGCTTTTTTATCGCCTGCATCAAGCCCTTGGTATCCGCAATAATCAAATCCGCAGCCTCTCTCAAAAGAAGGGCAAG
>CAZVZI010000060.1:0-1440 GCA_964631455.1 uncultured Thermodesulfobacteriota bacterium
GGCATAACCGTAATAAGAGAATCGCCGGCCTTACAGCTATATGGGCGTCCGCCTGCCACAAGAAACTGCAAGGCGCGTCCCATAATTAATTGGGGACACATCCCAATTTATATGTTCAACTGGCATAATATTGTTGCCTTTCCTTTTAACGCATGGATAGGTAATCTTTTAAAGTTATAATCTTTATCTCTTTATAACTCCCCAATTTAAGCATCTCCTTATCGCCGGTAACGATGGCATCGGCTTTTCCGGCTGCTGCACATTCAAGGATTCTGTTGTCAGGTTCATCCTGAAATACGCTTATGCGCTCCCTCGGCTTAACAATTATGCCGATCTCGGCAAGATTGACAGCAGTCCTGCTCAGCGCCTCTCTATTCCGGCTGAAATTATTGGAAAGAACGGTTAATACTTCATCAATAATATCATGGGATATTATCAGTTCATCAGACCCTTCAATAACCTTCAAGATTGCCTTTGCAGCAGAACTGCCCGGCAGGATAAGGGCGGATATAAAGATATTGGTGTCAAATACTGCCCTCATTTTTTAAGATACCGCTTTAGGTCGTCTTCTGTGAGAATGCCTTTCTCCTTTGCTATGCGGCTCCAATAATTCTGTGTTTGAAAAAATTCATCCTTGAGCCTTGCCCTTCTGAAATATCTCAATGCATCCTGAATGACGGCGCTCAGGGGCTTTTTTTCCTCTCGTGCGATATTCTCTGCCTCTTTTGCAAGTTCCGGTGGAAGGGATATGGTTTTCTTAATTGCCGTTGCCATCTCTTTTACCTCCTTGGTATGAAAAAATACTACCAGAATTTTGGGCTTATGTAAAGTGAGAAGGAGGGGTGAAGAATCTATCAGGAAACAAGGAGCTTCTTGTTAATCTGACCTTTTGCCTTTTTTTCCAGATAGGCATACGCGCTGTGGTTGTGTATGCTTTCCCAATTTTCAGCCTCTATGCTGAACCATATGACGGCCTTTATCTTATTCAGCCTTGATGCAATCTCTCTTACCACATCTTCCACAAACCGCGGGTTGTCATAGGCGTGTTCCGTAACAAATTTTTCATCCAGCCTTTTTAAAAGCGAATACACAGGGCTTGATGCGGAATCCTCCACCATTTTTATTATATCTTCTATCCAGACAAAACCGTGAAACCTCAGCGCAACCTTCACTGTCCCGCGTTGGTTATGGGCGCCCCTTTTGCTGATTTCCTTAGAGCATGGGCAGAGCGTTGCAACAGGCACAATCACTTCAAGAATAAAGTCTTTTTTTGCGCTGAGCGATCCTGCAAACCTGCACTTGTATTCCATCAAACCCTTTGCCCTTGAAACAGGCGCAGCCTTTTCTATGAAATAAGGGAACTCTACCTCCATGTGGGCAGTCTCTGCATTGAACCGTTTTTTCATCTTTGCGAGAATCTCAGGAAAATTCTTTACCGTA
>CAZVZI010000060.1:1450-8088 GCA_964631455.1 uncultured Thermodesulfobacteriota bacterium
GCAGGGCAACATACATATTCACAGAGCCGATTGTATGCTGAAACTTATTTTTTTTGTCCAGCACCACAATAGGGTAAGATATGTCTTTTACGCCTACCTTGTCTATGCCTATCATCCTATGGTCTGGCTGGCTTTGTATGTCTTTTATCGTGCTTTTTTTTGATACTCTCATTGTTTATTCCCAGTATGCGGCGCAGGCATTATCCGATTCCCACACCTTAACCTTTGCCATCCTTACACCTTTGTTTTTGAGCGCTGTTTTAAATTGCTTAAATATAAATAGCGCAAGATTTTCCGATGACGGGTTTTCTTTGTCAAACGGCGGAATTTTATTTAGATATTTATGGTCCAGTTTTTCCAATATATCTTTCAGAATCCTCTTTAGAATCTTAAAATCAGTTGCCAGTCCGATTTTATTTAATCCTTTGCTTTCAACCGTAACTTCCACCTTCCAGTTATGGCCGTGAAGGTTTTCGCATTCCCCTTCATACTGCCGTAAATTATGCGCTGCCGCAAAATCGGATGTTATCGTCAGTTCGTACATAAATGCTCCTGTCAGTTTGGCTTTAAAATCCTTATTAAAAAACAGCAACCGGAAATTAGCATATCAGGCCGCCTATCAATTGTTTTACATCTTTGATTCCGTTTTTTCTGCAATATTCTCCAATGCCATCTACTATCTTTGTTGCAGCTTGAGGGTCAATAAAGTTTGCCGTTCCCACCTGAACCGCGGAAGCTCCAACAAGCATAAATTCTATTGCATCCTCTGCCGTCATTATGCCGCCTATGCCTATTAAAGGCAGCTTTACAGCCTTAAACACCTGCCAGGCCATTTTCAAGGCAACTGGTTTTATCGCAGGGCCGGAGAGTCCGCCGATGATGTTGCCCAGCTTCGGCCTTCGCGTATTTGCGTCAACGGCCATGCCCGAAAGTGTGTTTATTACAGAAAGGGCATCCGCGCCTGCATCTTTGGCCGCCTTTGCAATAGTGGTTATATCCGTAACATTGGGAGAGAGTTTTACAATTAACGGAAGCTTGGTTGCCTTTCTCGCTGCGCTTACAACCTTGAAACACAAATCCGGGTTTGTGCCGAATTCAAGCCAACCGGCCTGTTTATTGGGACAGGAGATGTTCATCTCCAGTCCGGCAATGCCTTTTGTATAATCCAAAACCTTGGCCACCTCAGAGTATTCGTCAATGGAATCCCCGAAGAAGTTGACAATGATTTTTGTGTCAAATTTCCGCAGGAATGGCAGTTTTTTTTCTACAAATGCCTCAACCCCAACATTCTGTAAACCGATGGAGTTAAGCATTCCTGCCGCCGTTTCTACAATCCTCGGCGGCGGGTTGCCCTGACGCGGTTTAAGCGACAACCCTTTGACGACAACAGCGCCGAGCCTGTTCAAATCAATATAAGGCGCAAACTCCTCGCCATAGCCGAATGTGCCGGATGCGGTCATTACAGGATTTTTAAGCTGAATACCGCCGATGTTGACCGAGAGGTTAGGGATAAAATCCCCCCTGCCCCCCTTTTCTAGAGGGGGGGCTGAGGAGGTTACTTTTGACTTTTTTATATCTCTTCCCATGCTATTTCCTTTGCGTCAAAAACAGGCCCGTCTTTGCAGGCCATTTTATAGAGTTGAGAGTTTTGTTTTTCCTTGCCCCTTGCCCCTTGCCCCTGCACTTTCACCGCGCATCCCAAACACGCTCCCATGCCGCATGCCATTGTATTATCCAGAGACACATAACAGGGGGTATTCACATCCGCAGCCATTTGCGCAACTGCCTTCAGCATCCCTTTCGGGCCGCATGCATACACGACACAATCGCCTTTTTTGGTAATTTCCTTTTTGAGCAACTCCGTTACCAGTCCCTTTTTTCCCACGCTTCCGTCTTGCGTGGAAATAGCCATGTCAATTCTAAGTTTCTTAAAATCCTCTAAGCCCGGCAAGTCATCCTTGCCCCTTCCTCCGAATAGAAGTTTCAAGCTGATAGGTGATTGTTGATAGCTTTTAGCTAAAAAATAAAACGGCGCAATGCCGATGCCTCCGGCAACCATGATAATTTTTAACCCCCTCTGTCCCCCTTTAGCAAAGGGGGATGAAAGAAGGTTAGGTTTAGCAAAGGGAGATGAAAGGGAGTTCGGGAAACCGTTGCCCAGCGGGCCAAGCAGATCAACGGTGTCGCCGGGCTTTAAATTCGTCATCAGACCGGTGCCCTTGCCAACCACCTTATAAATAATTTCAATTCCATTCTTTTTTCTTCCAGTCCCTATTATTTTGTATACGCCGAACGGCCTTCTAAGCAGCGGGTCAATCCGGTCGTTGATGCGGAGCATGATGAATTGCCCCGGTCCAATAGCCGGCAGGTCTTCCCAGCTCATTCCAATTTTGTAATAAAGGGGAAGGATTTTTTCGTTGTAGAGAACCAATGTCCGCATAACAAATGTTTGATTACGCCCTTTCTGCTTTCCCGAGTGTTGCGCTACATTGTTGAAGCGGCTATTTTAATTTACATAGGTTTTACAATTATAGCCTTCGGGTCAGCAGGACAGACATACCCGCATATGCCGCAGCCGACACATTTCTTTTCATCTATTTTGGGACAACCGTCATACATTACAATTGCCTCGCCTTTCAACGGACACCTGTCAAAACAATAATCGCACATAGGGTCAATGCCTTCCCACTTGTGGCATCTCTTTGTATCTATGCTTGCGAGCCCCATCTTGACCTTTTCTCTTTCAACCATCACCAGTGCGCCTTCTTTGCAAGCCTTTATGCAGACGAAATCATCGCACAGATAACATGGCGTCTCATTCGGAACTATTATGGGCGTGCCTACTGCAAGGCTGTCAAATTCACCGGCATGTTTTATTGCCTTTTGATGGCACGCATCTATGCAATCATCGCATCTTGTGCATTTTGCAAGAAAAGACAGCTCTTCTATCGCACCGGGGGGCCTTAAAACCCTCTTCTTCGTTGCCTCCTTTACCTTTGCTTCAATCATTGCAACAAAAGGCTCGGCAACTTTAAGAAGCCCCATCTTAAGAAATATCTTTCTGTCCATTGGTTCATCTTTGTTCATGGTTATACCCCAAGGTTGCCCCTTCTTTCAGTTGAGATTATCTCGTCCATCTACGATTTCTCATTTCCTATTTTTCAAGAGATACCTTGCTACCTTTGGCAATGGAATGGATTCAAAACCTACATCTTCAAAGAAAAGCCCCATCCCCTCCCTTGCTTTTTCAAGATAGTCTTTATTCTTCGTAAGTTCATATGCGCTTATAAGCGTATAGTTCATAACGCCGTTTGAAACAACAGGTTTCCTATGGCTTATGAGTTCAGCTTCCCTGTAAAACTCTTTTGAAGTTGAACGTCTCTCAATAAATCCGCCATCCTTTTCATTATAAAGATTTTTAATAGAAAAAGCTATAACCGCACCCGCCTTTTCAAGAAATCTCTTCTCCTTTGTGGCATTATAGCCCTCAAGCAGCGCCATAGCAAACCATGCATTGTCTTCAAGCTGGCCGTCAAGGCCCCCTTTTTTCTTTTGCGTGTCATAAAAACTCAAGACACCGTTTTCAGTGAGCATATTATTTATAAAAAAATCCAACGTCTTAACTGCTATATTTTTATAATTATCATCCTTTAAAACCTCTCCTGCATATAAAAATGTCATTGCCATATTTGCATTTGTATGTGTATAGGATGTCTTATCTATGCGAGGCGCATTTACTTTTTTCCTTTCCTTCAGCGTAAAATGATAATAGATTTCATCCGCATCCTGACTTCCATAAAACCTGCCACCCTTTTCATCATACAGATTCTTTAAAACATACTCTATAGACCTCTTTGCCACATCCTTATAAAACGGGTCTTTTGTTACCTTAAACGCATGGATATATGCCTTTATAATATCCGCCTGGTCTTCAAGCATCTTTTCATAATGAGGCACGCTCCAGTCCCGCTGTGTTGCATACCTGAAAAATCCGCCCTCAACCTTCTCAAAAAGCCCTATTATCCTGTCGTCTGTCTGGAGTATAGCAATCTTCGCAATCCAGTCAGGCTGCTTCACATCCTCTCTGAGTTTTACCAGTTCATCAAATGGCGGTCTCTTTGACCCGACCGGCTTATGCGTCCTTCCTGCCATGTTGTCAAGGGTCTTTAAAGCCATATTAAGAAACTCTTTATTTCTGCCGTCTTCATATACATCAAGGAGATGGTCAACAACCCTGCCGAATATATATTTCTCCCTCAAACCAAAACCACCGAACTGGGTATCGTATCTGTCAACCGCAACTCTCTCAAAATGTTCTACATACTTTCGGAGGTCTTCTTTAGTAAGGTTTCTTCTTGTCCTATAAATATCCTCTGCCTTTTCTGCTGCTTTCGGTTTGTATTCCTTTTGTATGAAGGCAAGGGTCTTCTCAAGTCTTACTAAAAGCCTTTCCTTTTCTATATAGCCAGGAACAGAAACCAGCTTCTCTCCGTCAGGCATAAGGATTACTGTTGTTGGGAGTCCGCCGGCAGGATATTTTGATGCAATATCCTTACGTCTGTCATAATCAACAAATATCGGCATGTAATTGCCATTGATATAATCAGCAACCTCTTTTGTCTCAAGGGTCTTTTCCTCATACACATGACACCAGTGGCACCATACCGCTGTTATAATCATGAATATCGGCTTATTTTCTTTTTGTGCCTCATCAAATGCTTGAGCTGTATATTCTCTCCATTTTATAAACGATGTGTCGTGGGTGTAGGCATGAACTACAGTGAACAGTGAACAGTTAACAGTTAACAGCATAAAAATAAGAAAGAGGAAATAAAGCATTCTTCTTCTGGCTTCTGACTTCTGGCTTCTGACTCTCTTCATATCATCGCCTCCATTTTTTTAGATGCATTATAATGTTTCCATTCATGGGCAATCCTATTTGCGATAGTCCAGTATGTCATAATATCTTCTGCTGAAAACTCTTTTAACCGGCAGACAGGCTCTGAATTGAACCTTGCCCACTTCTCCCAGTCGTATGTAAGTATCTCAAGGTCGAATTCTTCCGGGTGTTCAAATATCTTTGTTCCCGGATATGGGACAAACATGGCAATTTCAGAATTCTGATGCATGCCTTCGCGATAAAACCTGTCAATTGCTTCAATGGTAATTTCCGCCTCTTGAGGATTATCCCCTGGATGCCCTATTATCCAGAATGTATCAACTGTAAGACCATGCCCTCTTGCTTTTCTGCACGTATCCTCTGCCTGCTGAAGAGTGATTTTCTTGTTCATCTTCTGGAGAACCTTTGGAGATGCGCTCTCAACTCCAAGTATCAGATTGTTTATCCCTGCCCTTTTCATTGCCTTAAATCCGTCTTCACATACAGAATCAACCCTTGCAAGGACATAAAAGCCGGGATGGAGTTTTATGTCCGCCAGTTTGTCGCAGAGTTCAAAAAAATATCTTGACCTCATGTTGAACATGCTGTCTTCCAGACCAACCGCATAGTTTCCGTATCTCTCTGCAAGGGTCTTGATTTCCTCAAATACCGCCTCCGCAGGAAAAGACCTTACCTTCTGCCCCCAGAAAAGACTCTCATTGCAGTATGTGCATTTGTAGGCGCAGCCGCGGCTGCCTACAATTGACACTGCCATATTTTTAACAAACCCCTCCGGCAGAAGGCTGTAATCAGGGATTGGAATTTCTTTTAAATCTCCCAGCGGTCTTTGCCGGTTTCTTATTATATTTCCGGAAATATCCTTAAATGTAATGCCGGGAATATTATCAAACCCCTTTCTTTCAGAGACAGCCTTTACAATATCAAGGCATATCCATTCCCCTTCACCCCTTACGACAACATCAACAAACCCTGAATCTTCAAAACATTCTTTATCTCTGTATGAGACATGCGGCCCGCCAAGCCCGACAATAACATCCGGTTTTGCCTTCTTGCATACCCCTGCAATCTTAAGCGCTGAAGGATAGAGCATTGTATAAGGAACGGCTATGCCGATAAATGCAGGCTTGAAATCGGATATCGCATCCGTTACCACGGAACCTATCTGACGCTCTATATCCTTTTTATCAGCAGACGGTTTTATATAGTAATCCAGCGGGATGACCGAGGTCTTCATGCCGTTTGATTCAAGAAATGTTGCTACACTCAAAAGTCCTCTTGGAAAGTCATAGGTCGTTGTGAATCTTTCAGGATGGGCAAGGCAGTTTATGCCCGGCGCTATCAAAAGGCAGACTGTGTTCATTTAATCACCGCAACATCTTTTATATTTCTTTCCGCTGCCGCATGAACACATGTCATTTCGTCCTGCCTTGTTCTTATTTTGCATATCACTGCCTTCAGCCATAGAACAGAAATAGTCATAATTTATCACCGTATGGTCTTTATCTTCTCCCATTGGCATTACCTTCATATCAATTATAATATAGTTTCCTTTCTTAACGCATACCGTTCCTTCCAAAGGGAAAAAGGCCTGCCGCCAGTGGGTCTTTGCAGACAGCGGCGATGTGTCAATCAAAACTTCATCCGTAAGAAGCGCCTGAAACCAGCCTGCAAAGCCGTGAAGTATGCCATCTTTTGAAAACTCGAAGGCTATCTTCTCATTTATTGATGTTTCATTTGT
>CAZVZI010000061.1:0-8077 GCA_964631455.1 uncultured Thermodesulfobacteriota bacterium
ATGCAATGAGGCTGGCGCTTGACATTGCCGATACGCCGCAACATAAAAAGGCCTCGCTGCATGAAATCGCTCATGAGCTTCCAAAATCGTCCGATATCAGCTTTTACAGAAGATATACGCTCCTCGGCATTGCCGGCAAACTTCCCAAAACAGACGGTGCATTCATAAGCCTTTATAAAGAAGCGATTCAACTGGCGCTGGCTGCCGCAGCCGTAATAAAAGAGCCGTATTACAGGGAATATGCGCTGATATATATTGCAAAAGAGCTGCCGAAAACAGAAGAATATCTTGCCTTATACAAACTGGCAATGGAAGAGACGTTCCATGCGGCAAAGGCTATACACGACCCTTTCGCAAAGGAACATGCCTTAATAGAGATACTGCAGGAGATTCCAAAAACACCGGAGTTTTCCGACCTGCTTCAGGAGGTAATAAAGCAGGCGCTTGATTTTTATGCCGCAAAAACCAGGTTGAACAATATAGACATACTGGGCAGGATTGATTATTTGATTGCAGGTGAGCAAAGAAGGCTTACCGAATCCAAAAAGACAAGATACACTAAAACAAAATACGGCCTTATCCTTGCCGGAGAACTTGAGCAAATCGGCCTGCAATTAAATGACATCCGTCTCATAGAAACCCTCCGGCCTTTCACGCACATCTGGATTCAACCTCCGGCGTTGAGAGCGGCTGCCGGAAAAATAGTTGGCCGTCTGGAAACCCTCAGAAACACATATCATGGAAGGGAGATAGAAAGACCGCTATTTGCAAGAGAGCATCATCCTGCTGCCCGGAGCCGCCGTATAAGCACGAGAAAAACCGTGCTGCACGACTGCATTTCCATAGACCTTGGCGCAACCAACACCGTTATAATGAAAAGAAAAGGAGAGGATATTCCCGAATCTGTGCCGCTGGAAAGAATAGCAAAAAAATATGGCGAGACCTATATAATACCGAGCATTCTGAATCTTGAAACAAATGCCATAGGCATGGAGGCTCTGGAAAAACCCCATATCGTAAATTTCAAAAAAATGCTGCTTGACGGCAATCCAAAGGGCAAAGAATATATGGATAGGTATATTCAGATGCTATACAAACATCTTAAAAAGACAATATCCGGCGGCAGAAGGATTCCATTCTTTAAAAAACCCATAGCAGACATTCTCTATATTACAGCGCCGGTCGGCTTTCACAGTTACAGAAAAAATTTAAGAGAAATTATAGAAAAGACGATAAATGGCGTAAAAATCGAATTCATTGAAGAGCCCCTTGCGGCGGCAATCGGCTATCAGGCGGCAGAAGAACGCGATAAGGTTATAATGCTTATTGATTTCGGCGGATGCACTTTGAACACCATGATACTCAGGCTGAATATAAACGAGGCCCATGTCGTAGCGAAACCGGACAGGGCCAAAACGCTCGGGGGCCATGACATAGATATCTGGCTTGCAGAGCATCTGGCAAAAAAGATAGGTATGTTCGGAGAAAACGCCGGATATGACAAGCTCATACGCAAGGCAGAGGAGATAAAGATATCGTTGTCAGAAAAGCCGGCAGCGCCGTTTGAGTGGGAAGGTCGGGAGGTATGCAAGGTGTCAAGACAAGACCTTGAAGATGTGCTGGCAAAACATGATTTTTATAAGATTGTAGACAGATCAATATTATATCTCCTCAGAAGGGCCGAGAAGGTAGGCGTAACAAAGGATATGATAGAGGCGGTTTTATTGACCGGAGGCTCTTCTCAAATACCGTCTTTCAAAGAAAAGATAGACCACCTCTTTCCGAAGATCAGGGAGCAAAACGCCGTCTATGACCGCAGTCCCCTGTCTGCTGTGGCAAAGGGGGCGGCGCTTTACTCGGCAAAAGATATCATCACAGACAGGCACCTGGGCATGGCATATGCCATCCGTTATACAACAAAAAATAATGAAACGCCGTATTCCTATAAACTCATATTGGAGAACGGCGAGCCTTTGCCATTGGAAAAGACCTTTAAAATAACCCCTGCCGGAACCCTCGGCATGCAAAAAGAGATATATCTGGAATTATTCGAAGTCCCTGAAAATATGATTACGAGAAGATGGGCAGAGGAGGCGGGCATGGAATTCATAAAACAGGAAATAAAACAAACAAAGGATACTGCATTAAAAGCCTTCAAGATAATAGCCGTGCCGTTTCAAGAGGCTCCATGCGAGGATATTGATATAACATTCTACGTGGATGACAGAGGGCATCTAACGATCAGATATGGAAATGAAAATAGAGACATAGAAACCGGCATCAGGCTGCAATAGGCAGAATAAACCCGCATCATGTTTTTACAAATCTGACAAAATAGCCAACGCCTGACCAGACGGTAAAGATAAGGGCAATCCAGAGGAAAACCATTCCTATTGCCTGAAAATCCACACCCCAAAATTTGTAATGCACCAGAAGGGCTGTAACAGACGCTATCTGAAACACCGTCTTATATTTTCCAATCCTCTCGGCTGCTATTACAATCCCGTTAGCGGAAGCCATAGCCCTTAATCCTGTAACCGCTATCTCCCTTCCTATGATAAGGGCCGCCATCCATGCAGGAACCCTTCCCAATGGTATAAGCATGACAAGACAGGTAACAATAAGCAGTTTATCGGCCAATGGATCTAAAAACTTGCCGAAAGTAGTTTCCACACCCATCCTTCTTGCAAGATAACCATCCAGCCAATCGGTCAGCGACGCGGCTAAAAATATAATTGCTGCAATAAGACTGGTCTTTTGGTTTGGCGATAACAGAAGCGCTATAAGGACAGGCGCTGCAAGTATCCGCACTATGGAGATGGCGTTAGGAACGTTCCATGCCTCACTTTTTTGCAAGCGTGCTCTCCTTTATTTGCTCGTAATCCTTCAGATATTTGAACACCTTTTTAACATATTCCCGCGTTTCTTTGAACGGCGGGATGCTTTTATATTTAATAACCGCATTCTCGCCTGCGTTGTATGCCGCAACTACAAGTTTTAAATCAGATTTGAATATCCCCATAAGACGTTTAAGATATTTTACACCGCCGTCAATATTATTCTGCGGGTCGTCTATATCGGCAACCCCCATATCATCGGCAGTCTGCGGCATAAGCTGCATCAAGCCCCTTGCCCCTTTAACCGATACGGTCTGCGGATCAAAATCCGATTCGGCCTTTATAATGGCCTTTACAAGCAATGGATCAACGCCGTGTTTTATACATGCGTCGTTTATGAGCCTGTCATATGCGCCCGATGATAATCTTTTGTAATCAAAATGAAACTCCTTTATCTTCAAGCGGTATTTGGGCGAAGTGGGGGCATTGGAAAAATACATGATGCCTTTCTCGTCCGTATAGGTGTAAATATCGGCAATTGCATATTCTGCAGATGAAATAACAATCAAAAATGCTATGATTAATATTCTCATAAATTGCAATTGTTTTATAGTATAGCAAATAAAGATATTTATGCAACCAATTAGCGTTTTTTTAAAAACCTTGACTTTTGTTATCGTAGTAGTTTAACATATGTTTTTCTATTGCGGGGTGGAGCAGTCCGGTAGCTCGTCGGGCTCATAACCCGAAGGTCACAGGTTCAAATCCTGTCCCCGCTACCAAATAAATTTTCCTATTTTCATAGGTTAGAGGCTATCAGGAGAGAAAATCCTGATAGCCTTATTTACTTCAACAGGACAGCGGCTAAAAACAATCCTCCGCTATTTAAAAACATATAAAGAATATTACAAACAAATGCAAAAAACAACACAAATTGCCTTGACACTGTTCGGATAATTGTGTTACACAATGTCTTGCTGGCGCTGAAGGCGGCGTCAGCCCTATTGGGTAATGGAAGCCCCAAGTCTTTCCGAGTCAAGACTTGGGTTTTTTTGTTAAGAATCAAAACCTATGTTTATGGAGGCATGGCCGTAAAATGTTCAAAGTTCAAAAAAGCCTTTTGGTCAAGATACTCTCTATAGTCATAGGCATTACAATCCTCGGTTTCGGCATACTCATCTATAAGGTCATAGAGCAGGAAAAAGAGAGTCTTCTGGAGGAAAGAAGAAAAACCAGCGAACTCATGACGCAGCCTCTCCTCCATACCCTATACAAAGATATGCTGGATGAAAGGGCGGATATGATCCGCTATCTTATAGAGGGCATGAAGAATATAAAAGGCACGGAGAGGGTACAGCTTATAAGAGACAATGGCGTAGAAGAGGCATTTCAGGACTTTAAAACCCTGAAGGCCGTTGAAAAGGAATATGGCGATCTCAAGCCTGAATGGACTGCAGGCCATCCAAACAAGGAAAATAGTGTTGCCCAGGGAATTGATAATCCAAAATTTAAGGAAGCTATTGAGTTCTTTAGCAAAGGCAAAAAACAAGGAATTTCTTATATTGAGGAATCTCAAGGAAAAAGACTTTTTACCTACCTTGCGCCCATAGAGGTAAAACCGAAGTGCAAGGCCTGCCATACAACAGTGGAAGAGGCCAGGGGCGTTCTTATGATATCCACCTCCCTGGAAGATATGTATGCGGCCCTGGCATCCGGCAGGACACGTTGGATAACATACGGTCTCTTTACCATTATAGGCGTCGCAATCATCCTCACCGTTCTCATAAAGATTGTCATAACAAGACCCGTAGAGCAAACTGCCGGAATGCTTAAACAAATAGCCGAAGGAAGCGGAGACCTCACCCAAAGAATGCACATAGCCTCTAAAGATGAGGTAGGGATGCTGGGCATGTGGTTCAATAAGTTTGTAGAAGGGATGCAGGATATGGTAAAAGGCGTCTTTGCGGCATCCAGTCAGGTATCTTCTGCGTCCCGGGCTATAAAACACTCCTCTAAAAATATTCACAGCTCCGCAGAAATACAACTTCAGGCCGTAGATGAGACATCGTCTTCTATAGAGGAGATGGATGCATCCATCGGAACCGTAGCGGCTGATATCGAAAAACTCCTTAAGTCAACCGACGGGGCGTCAGCATCATCACTGGAGATGTCTGCCTCTGTGTCTGAAGTCGCGGAAAGCGTCGACAAGCTGGCCACTTCGGTTGATGTAAGCGCGTCCGCCATAAGCGAGATAGCGGCGTCGCTAAAACAGGTCGCCTCGCATGTCAATATCCTTCTGACGGAGACCGAGCAGGTGGTTTCAGCAACCACCGAGGTCAATTTTGCAATAAGGGAAATAGGGGCGCTTTCGAAGGATGAGGCCAAACTTGCAGAAAAGGTCGTGGAGATTGTCACCAACCGCATGGAGACTGCAAGCAAGTCCAGCGCAGCCATAGAAAAGATAATTCAAGATGTCGCAGAAACCTCTTCTGTTATGGGCAAACTGGGCAAGAGATCTAAAGAGATAAGCGGCATCGTCGGCGTTATAAACGAGATAGCGGACACCACAAAACTCCTTGCATTCAATGCGGCTATCCTTGCAGCCCATGCAGGAGAGCATGGAAAGGGCTTTGCCGTAGTTGCGGAAGAGGTAAAAAACCTTGCCAGAAAAACAGCCTCCTCAACAAAGGAGATTGCGGAACTTATTGAGCATGTCCAGAAAGATGTTGCCTCCGCCGTCATCGCTGTGGAACAAAGCAGCTCCAGACTGATAGAGGAGACAATGTCATTTTCAAAAGGCGAAAAAACGGCATTGACAAGCATTACAGACAGTTCAAAGGCATCCCTTGACATGGCCAGAAAAATAGAAAAGGCTACCGAGGAACAAACCAAGGGCATTGGCCAGGTGGCGGAGATTATTCAAAAAGTCAATGCAATGGTGGAAGATGTAAAAAAGGCTACCGATGAGCAGAAAAAGGCTTCGGAAGAAATCTCGCATGAGACCGAAGACATGAAAGATGTTACACGAAACGCCAGGCAATCAACCGCAGAACAGGCCAAGGAAAGCCAAGCCATAGCCCAGGCCATAGCCGATGTGGCAAAGAAGATGCAGTCAATAGCGACTGCCATGAGCGAACAGAAAATAGCATCCTCAAGGATAGTAGCTGCCATTGAAACTATAAGGAAAACGACCGAAGAAAATCTCTATCAGGCCTCAGAACTTGACAAGACCGTGGACGATCTGGCTTCGCAGGCGGTTTCATTAAATGAGAAGGTTGGCAGCTTTAAGATATAAAAGATTAGTTGACTAAAAAGGAGGCGCCTATGAATATAAGATTATTGTTTTTCATATTCACAATGACTTTTTTATGGCACAGCCAGGCCGTGGCAAAGGATGTAAGCTGGGATAAGGCCGGCTCTCAAAAGATAACAATGTTTTATCCGGGCGCTACTTCATGGGAGTTCTTAAACAGCGAGGATCACGGCCTCGGCGGAAAAAACATGAAAAAAGGGAAAAAGAACTGCGCTGACTGCCACATGAGCAAAGATAGCGGCCTTGATTTGAAGGTAGACGATATCATTGCCGGCAAGCTCAAGATGAAAAAATCCCAGAAGCCATTTGAACCGGAACCGCTGTCAGGGAAAAGAGGTCTTTTTGATTTGAACATGCAGGCGGCATACGATGAAGAATATGTCTATATAAGATTGCAGTGGCAGTCTTCAGGCTCAAGCTGGAACAATCCAAAGCTGGCGGACGATGGTTTGCCGGACAGGGTCTCGATTCAGCTCAGTCGTCCTGCCGGCAAAGAAGAGTTTTTAAGCAAATACGGATGCTTCAGGACATGCCACAATGACCTTAACTCAATGCCTGAAAGCCCCTCAAAAAAGCAGGTCAGGAAAAATCAATATTACGGGGCAATCAAAAGAGACGATGTGAGGCTTTACGCGTTCTACACAAGAAATGACGGATGGGCGGCAATCAAGGCTGATAATGAATTAAAAGCAATTTTAAAAGACAGCGGCCTGATAGATGTCTGGGAGGTTGGGGTTAAGGGAAAAGAAGTGATGACGGAAGACGGCTGGATAGTTGAAGACAGAAGAAAGGATGATAAGGAAGATATCAAAGCCGACGCTAACTGGGAGAACGGCAAATATACGATAACCATAAAAAGAAAGCTCCAGACCGGCGACCCTACTGATATTCAGATAAAAGAGGGCGATGCCCTTATTTTCGGCATAGCCGTCTATGACGACAAGATGAGCCGCAGAAAACATTATGTGGCATTTCCTTTTACCGTTGGTCTGGGAACCAATGGCGATGTTAAGGCGGAGAAGCTTAAATAGTCTTCACAGTTATCAGGAGGCGGTATGAAAAACAAACTCACCGGTAATTTTAGATTGTTATTCATTTTTATAATTGCCGCTCTTATTTTCCATCTTGAAGAGGCAGGCGCAAAAGAAATGGACTGGGCTGCCGTCAATCCTAACATTTCTAACGCAACTTATGTAAAGGATTACGCAAAGTGTCTTGAATGCCATGAAGACTATATGCGGACATTTGAAAAAACAAGGCATGCCAGGGCATTCAAATTCGGCGCCCAGAATGAGCTTCAGGCAAGGGGGTGCGAGGCATGCCACGGCCCCATGAGCAAGCACCTGAAAGCCAGCAGAAGAAAAGAGTATTACATATCATTAAATGCAGACGGCCCACTCACGCCGCAGCAGAGAAACTCTGTCTGCCTTCAGTGTCACGAAAGCGGAGAGAGGATGTATTGGAAAAGCGGGCTTCACCGGGCATCCGGCGTTTCCTGCGATTCCTGCCATTACATGATGGAACGGAGAAGCGACAAGTCATTATTTATCAATGAGGATGTAAAGACAGCATGTTATAAATGCCATCCTGATAAAAAGGCGCAGTCGTTAAAGACATCGCATATGCCTGTGAGGGAAGGCAAGGTGGACTGCAATAATTGCCATAACCCGCACGGTTCTTCCAACCCCAAAATGCTTAAAGCCGGAAGCGTCAACGACCTCTGCTATTCATGCCATGCTGAAAAGCGCGGGCCATTCCTCTGGGAGCATGCGGTTGTGCGGGAAAACTGCTCAAACTGCCATGACCCGCACGGCTCAAACAACCCCGCACTTTTGAACGCAAAAGGCGCATTTTTATGCACACAGTGTCACCAGTATGGAGGCCATGTCAATATGCCGAGATATAACAGGACAAGCGCTCAATACGG
>CAZVZI010000062.1:0-1649 GCA_964631455.1 uncultured Thermodesulfobacteriota bacterium
CTTGCTGAATACGACCCAAAGATGCGGGAAAAGAGAGGCGTATATTACACGCCGGAGCCTGTGGTCTCGTATATCGTTCGCTCCCTTCATCATATCTTAAAAGAGTATTTCAATAAAAAGGACGGCTTTGCAAATCAGTCAGTTACTGTGTTAGACCCTGCTGCGGGGACGCTCACCTTTTTAGCCGAGGCTGCGAAGCTGGCAATGGAAGAATTTACATCAAAATACGGGGAAGGAAAGAAGACAGGTTTTATCAAGGAGCATATACTTAAAAATTTCTACGCCTTTGAGCTTATGATGGCGCCTTATGCAATAGGGCATTTAAAGATGTCCTTTCTGCTTGAAGAGCTTGGCTATGGATTGCAGGGAGATGACAGATTCAAACTCTATCTCACCAATACGCTTGAGATGGAAGAGCTTGCGCAGACAGAGCTTCCCGGCATGGCGTCACTTTCTGAAGAATCTCATCTTGCAGGCAAAATCAAAAAGGAGCAGCCGATTCTGGTTATCCTCGGCAATCCGCCGTATTCCGGACATTCAACCAATATCGGAGATTGGATTTCAAATGAAATCAAGGCTTATTATCAGGTTGACGGCAAGCCCCTTGGCGAGAAAAATCCAAAATGGCTTCAGGATGATTATGTGAAATTCATCCGCTTTGCACAGTGGAAAATAGATACGGCAGGCGAAGGGATTTTGGGATTTATTACAAATCACAGTTACCTTGACAATCCAACCTTCAGGGGTATGCGTCAGTCTTTGATGCAGAGCTTTGATGAGATTTACATCCTTGACCTGCACGGCAATAGCCTAAAAAAAGAAAAATGCCCTGATGGAAGCAAAGATGAAAATGTCTTTGACATCCAGCAGGGCGTTGCCATTGCATTGCTTGTGAAAAAGCAGAAGGTAAAAGAAGAGCCGATTCATCCGATGTTTAGACCTTCGCCGCAAATGGATATTTTTACAGAGAAGGAAGTTGAAGAAAAACCCAAAAAACACAAATGCAAAGTTTTCCATTCCGAGATATGGGGAATCAGAAAAGATAAATACAACTGGCTTAATAAACACGATATCAGAACAACAAAATGGAAAACGATTAAACCAAAATCAGAATTCTATCTTTTTATTCCAAGAGATGAAGGACTTTTAAAACAGTATGAAACCTATCCTAAAATCACGGAAATCTTTCCGGTAAATAGCGTTGGCATTGTTACTGCAAGGGATGGTTTAACTATAAAATGGACACAGGATGAGATGTGGAGGACTCTCCTTAATTTTTCAAAACTTGCTTGCGAGATAGCAAGGCAGGCATACAATCTGGGAAAAGATGTAAGAGACTGGAAGGTTGAACTTGCGCAGAAGGACTTAAAAGACAGCGGATTGGATAAAAAGAAAATAACGCCAATCCTTTATAGACCTTTTGACATAAGATATACCTATTACACTGGTAAATCTCGTGGTTTTCTCTGTATGCCACGCCCTGAAGTTATGCAGCATATGATGTATGAGAATCTGGGGTTAATTACTATACGACGATCAAGGAGTCTCGAAGTTTGGAAATACGCTTTTGTAACAGACAAGATAAGTGCTGGCGCAACAGCTATTACATCTCTTGATATAAATTACCATTTTCCTCTTTATTGCTACCA
>CAZVZI010000062.1:1659-6578 GCA_964631455.1 uncultured Thermodesulfobacteriota bacterium
AAAAACACTCCTTTGGCAGCACTATGATGCTCTTTGAGCCGCAGGCGGAGTATGCTGCAAAGAAGCCAAATCTCTCTCCTGCATTGATAGAGAAATTGACAAAAGAGTATAAAAAATCATTTATCTCTGCTTCGTCATTCCTGCGGAAGCAGGAATCCAGAGAAAAGGATATGGATTCCCGTTTTCACGGGAATGACAAACAATACATTACCCCAGAGCAAATCTTTTATTACATTTACGCTATTCTTTATTCAAACACCTATCGCGCAAAATATGCAGAGTTTTTGAAGATAGATTTTCCACGGGTTCCTTTTACAAAGGATTATAAACTCTTTACTAATATGGCAGGATATGGAGAAAAACTTGTTGATCTGCATCTTTTAAAGACATCGGAGATTGATACGTCGGTTGCAAAATTTCAGGGCAAGGGGAATGATAGGGTTGAGAAGGTAAAATACGAAAAAGGCAGACTCTCTATAAACAACAACCAGTATTTTGAAGGCATTGCGCCGGATGTCTGGCAATATCGGATAGGCGGCTATCAGGTTCTGGATAAATGGCTCAAGGATAAAAAAGATAGAGAGTTGTCTCTTGATGATATAAAGCATTATTGCAGGATTACTACTGCACTGCAAAAGACTATTGAAATCCAGAAAGCGATAGATGATATTTATTTGAAAGTAGAAAAAGAAATAATATGAGGTAACTATGACCTTTAACGACCTTCGGGAGTTTTTAAATCATCTGGAATCAAAAAACCTGCTGAAGCGAGTCAAGGCGCAGGTTGACGCAAATCTTGAGATAGCGGCCATAATGGACAGGCTTGTAAAAAAGGGCGGGCCTGCGGTTATCTTCGAGAATGTAAAGGGTTACGACATCCCTGTTGTAGCAAATCTCTTCGGCACAGAGGAGCGGGTTGCCGTCGGGCTCGGCATTGATGAGCATGAGTTTGTTGAGATTGGAAAATGGCTTGCGTATTTGCAGAGGCCCAAGCCGCCTGAAGGAATATGGGAGGCGATAAAGAGCATCCCGACCTTCGGCAAGATGCTCACCTTAGGCCCAAAGACGGTAAAGGGCGCGCCATGTCAGGATGTGGTTTTGCAAGGAGACGATGTTGACCTTTCAAAATTTCCCATTATAAAATGCTGGCCTGAAGATGCTGCGCCTCTCATAACATGGCCGCTTGTAATAACGCAGACGCCTGATGCAAGCCAGACGAATGTGGGCGTTTACAGGATGCAGTATCTCGATAAAAAGCGCTGCGTCATGCGCTGGCTTAAGCATAGGGGCGGAGCGCATCATCAGAGGTTATGGCAGGAACAGGGCAAACCCATGCCTGTTGCGGTTGCCATAGGATGCGAGCCTGCAACCGTCATTGCCGCGGTAACGCCTGTGCCTGAGGATGTGAGCGAATTCCATTTTGCCGGTGTTTTGCGCAAAAAGGCAATTGAGCTTGTGGAATGTAAAACCGTTCCGCTCAAAGTTCCTGCAACAGCGGAGATTGTGCTTGAAGGAGAGATACGGCATGGCGACACGGCAATGGAAGGCCCGTTCGGAGACCATACCGGTTATTACAACAGCGCCGAGCCGTTTCCGGTCTTTCACATCAAATGCATCACGCACAGGAAAGACCCGTTGTATCTCACAACCATCACCGGAAGACCGCCCAAAGAGGATGCTGTTATCGGCATGGCGCTTAACAAGATGTTTTTGCCGAGCCTTCAATTGCAGTTTCCTGAAGTGCAGGATTTCAGCCTTCCCATGGAAGCGGTTTCATACCGCATTGCAGTTGTGTCCATCAAAAAACAATTCCCAGGCCATGCAAGACGGATTATGATGGGTATATGGGGGATGTTAAAACAGTTCATGTATGTGAAATATATCATCGTGGTTGATGATGACATCAATGTCCATGACTGGAACGATGTGGTATGGGCAATATCAACGCGGGTTGATCCGAAAAGGGATACGATGATTATTGAGGGCACGCCCATTGATTATCTTGATTTTTCTTCGCCGGTTGCGGAACTGGGGAGCAAGATGGGAATTGATGCAACAATGAAAAAACCTCCTGAGGTCAGCAGGGAGTGGGGTAAGAAGGCAGAGGCTGATAAAGCGGTTGAAGAACTGATAACTAAGCGATGGAAGGAGTATGAAATTGAATAATCCGGAATCTCAAAAATTCGACTTGTTTGGCAAAGAGTGGTGGAATCCCGGAGGAAGACTCGCATCGCTTCACAAAATAAATCCTCTGAGATTTAATTACTTTGCAAGCAAGGTGGGTGAACTGAAAGGCAAAAGGGTGCTTGATATCGGCTGCGGCGGCGGGATACTTTCAGAAGAGTTTGCAAAAGCCGGCGCAGTGGTTACAGGCATTGACCTTTCTCCTGTTGCTATTGATGCTGCGAAGGCTCATGCAAAGGAGTCAGGCTTGGATATAGATTATAGATTGATTTCAGTCTCTCAACTTTTAACCCTCAACCCGCAGCCCTTTGATGCCGTGATTTGTGCGGAGGTTCTGGAGCATGTGGATGACCTTGCTGGATTTTTAAAAGACTGTTGCAGGCTTTTGAAAAAAGACGGCTATTTGTTTTTTTCCACAATCAACAAGACAATATCCGCCAAATTCTTTGCCATATTCATTGCGGAAAATTTCAATATGGTGCCGAAAGGTACGCATGACTATAAGAGATTTATCAGGCCTTCTACCCTGGTTGGTTTGTTAAAGAAAAATAGTGTTGAGGTTGAAGAGATAAAAGGCATGACCTTTGATCCGCTTGTTTTCGAATTTAAGATTTCAGATAATACAAATATAAATTATCTCGGGTACGGGGTAAAGAAGCAGTAATGACCCGCGCTATATTTTGCTGGGATTACAATTTGGAGTAAGCTATTTTGCAAGTTTTGAGGCTATTGTTGCAACATGTTTTCCCTGGAACCGCGCTGCCGCCAGCTCATTTTCGCTCGGCATACGTTCCCCCTGACCACCTGCAATGGTTGAGGCGCCGTAAGGCGACCCTCCTGTGATTTCATCTATGCGCATCTGGCCTTGAAAGGCATACGGCAAACCCACGATGACCATACCTTGATGTAGGAGTGTAGTATGGAAGCTGAGGATGGTAGACTCCTGGCCGCCGTGCTGAGTTGCAGAGCTTGTAAATACGCTTCCCACCTTGCCGACAAGCGCGCCTTTGAACCAAAGTTGACCGGTGGCATCAAGGAACTGGCGCATTTGACCGCACATATTGCCGAACCGGGTTGGAGTGCCAAAGATTATTGCATCAGCATCAGCCAGTTCATCTACCGAGCACACAGGTATATGGGCAAATTTTTTCTGGGCTTCGATGGCCCCCATTTTCTTAAGAATATCTTCCGACAGTGTTTCAGGGACGCGGCGTATATCTGCTTTTGCGCTTTTTATTTCCCTTACGCCCTCTGCAACAGCCTCAGCCATACGATGGATATGGCCGTACATGGAATAGTAAACAATTAGGATCTTCATTGTTATTGTCTCCTTTTTTCCGTTATTGGTTTTTAAGTAATAGCAGAGGAATTTGGTTTGTCAACAGATTGGATATCGTATTTATGGCAGGTTTTTTTGATTTGAAACCTCTAAATCTCTAACTCTCCAAGGGCCTTTATGGCATTGGCCCTAACATTGCCTGAGCCTTTTACAGCAAAATATATCAGGGCGTCCTCCGCCTTTTTATCGCCGATTTTTCCAAGCGCATCTATTGCCTTTTCCACAACGCCGCTGTCATCGTTCTTAAGCATCAACATAATGGAATCCGTCAATCTGGGATCCCTAAAGCCTCCAAGCGCCTCTACCGCAGCCCTTTTTATAATAGGACTGTTGTCTGAAAGACACTCTACCAATGGCGAGATAACCCTCGTATCTCCCATTTTCCCCAGCACCCTTATTGCGGCAGCCCTCACATCTTCAATCGGGTCTTTAATGGCCGTAAGAAGCAGCAAAACCACCTTCTGGCCTTTCAGCCTTCCAAGCGCATAGACAGCGCGGAGTTTTTCCAGCTTTTCGCCCTGGTTTATAAATTTTTCAATGGTTTCCATCCGGTCTCTGGTCTCAATTTTTTCCAAAGACTCTGCCGCCAATTTTCTTACGGTCTCGTCGGGGTCTTTTAATGACCTTACCAACACCTCTTTTCTTTTATCCATAACCTATTGCTACCAAATCTTATTTAAAGTTGCAAGGATTTTATTTGCCCTGATTTAAAGCCGCTTGCCGTTTTCTAAAAATTGTGCTAATTTTCAGGCAGAACATATATGGCAAATGTTCGGGTTCATCTCATAATAGAAGGCATTGTTCATGGCGTTTTCTTCAGGGCAAACACCAAGGAACAGGCTGATAGAAAGGGTGTGCACGGCTGGGTCAGAAACAGGCCTGACGGCACGGTAGAGGCTGTATTCGAAGGAGAGGAAGAGCCGGTAAAAAAACTGATTGAATGGTGCCGCCACGGCCCTCCTGATGCAGTTGTTAAAAATGTAAATATAGAATGGGAAGAGTATAAAGGCGAATTCAAAAATTTTACGGTTGTGAGGGGGTTGTAGATGGCAAAGTATTTATTATTTTTATTGCTGTTAACTGTTCACTGCTCACTGTTCACTGTTTTCACAGGCTGCGCCTCTCATAGAGGCCCTGCTGTTCTAACGCCGCTGCCAACCCCATTGCCCGGATACAATATTTCGGAACAAAAGATTGTCTTCAGCAACAATGATGTAAAGATTGGCATCTTGCCGCTCAATTCATCGGAAAGAAAAAAAATACTTGCAAGCAAAGACGCAAACAATCCATTAGCCGAGGCGCTCACTCAACCGAAATATCTTGCGTTTTTGCTGGACATAGAAAACTCTTCAAAGGCAAAGGTGCTGTATAACCCCGCGCGCACAACATTATTTGA
>CAZVZI010000062.1:6588-7997 GCA_964631455.1 uncultured Thermodesulfobacteriota bacterium
CCACAAACCATTAGATTATACAGACCTATATACCCTTGTCGGAAATTCACCCAACCCTGAGGCTGTAATCAACGTCATAAAAGATATAATTTATGACCTTGATATTACCATCGGCCCCGGTCAGCACACATCGCGGCTCTTGATATTTTCCGGTATTGAGCAAGGAACCAGCGAGGTAGCGATAACCATGAAAGAGATTTATGTAGGCACATCAACCATAGCAGTATCGTTTGGGTTTAAAATTGAGGAGAAAAAAGAGGCAGGCAAATAAAAATAGTTGGCTGATTTCCGGCGGCTAAAGGTTTTACGGCATCTTCTCTTTCACTTTATCTTTTGCCTTTTCCAATACCTTATCGGTAGTGTCTTGCACATTTTTTTCGTATTGTTTAAGCCCTTTCCCTGCCTCCTCTGTTTTCTTGCCGAACGTCTGAAGATAATCGGCGCCTCCAAAATAGATGAACAGATACAGAAATATAATGCCAATCAATATGCCGATAAGCGCCTGAAATATCTTTTTTATCATTTTATCTCCTTCATTTTAATGGCTTCCTTATAAACCTCTCTTTTCGGGATGCCGGTTTTTTCCGCAATAATTTTAGCCATCTCTTTCAAAGGCAAGTCTGTCTTCCTTTGAAGGTTTTTTATTTCATCAATCAATGAAATCTCTTGTTTGGCCTCAACTGATTTGGGATTGAGAAGAATGGTAATCTCACCCTTTATCTCCCTGCCGCTCAACCCCGCCGATATATTGCTTGCCTTTCCCGTGATAATCTCTTCATGCAGCTTTGTCATCTCCCTTGCAATTACCATATCAACATCGCCCAATATATCATAAACATCTTTAATCGCTGAGAGAAGTCTTTTTGGAGATTCGTAAAACACAATGGTTTTTTTACTCTCTTTAAGGCCAAAAAGAAATTTCTTCCTTTCCCCTTGTCTTGACGGAATAAAGCCTTCAAAACAAAAACTATCCGTAGGAAGGCCTGAAATGCTCAATGCAGAGATAATCGCAGAGGCCCCGGGAATGGAAACCACAGGGATAGAGCTTTCTATTGCCATCTTCACCAGTCTATATCCGGGGTCGGATATGCCTGGCGTGCCTGCGTCCGACACAAGGGCAATATCTTTTCCCGTATTAAGCTGCGCTACGAGCCATTCGGCTTTTTTAAGCTCATTATGCTCAAAGTAACTTGTAAGCTGCGTATTTATGCCATAGCGCTGAAGGAGTTTTTTTGTATGCCTCGTATCCTCTGCGGCAATAATATCCGCTTCTTTCAAAACCCTGAGCGCCCTCAAGGTTATATCCTCAAGATTGCCTATCGGTGTGGCAACGATATACAGGGTTTTCATCCCTTCCTCTCAAATGAGTAAGCCGCCAGAGTTATCATTATAACCGAAAATGCGGACAA
>CAZVZI010000063.1:0-7675 GCA_964631455.1 uncultured Thermodesulfobacteriota bacterium
ATAACCTACAACTCCTTCACGGAAGTGTTTAGGGCGTAAATATTTGCGAGGCCCGTAAACTGGTTCAAACCTCAATGTATATATCTTGCCGCCAATAACTTGTTTCTTTATTTCAGCCAAAGGGCCGTCTTCGGATTTCAAGGCAAATTCATAGATTCCAGGTTTGGGTCTTATTCTCTTTTTTAGAACATAGTGAACCCCTTCGCCCTTTTCCGCATCTACATTGGATTCTACCTCTTCCACACCTTTGAGTTTATCTATGAATTCATTGCCATCTATGGATAGAGTGAAGGTATAAGGTGTTTCTGCTGTCCTCGGGCTCAGGAGATACGATGCCTTCTTTATATGAGTAGTTATAAGTATATCTGATTCGTCTGGGGAAGGTGGAGGCGCGTTTAATTCCACAACCTCAACCTCCACAGGAGCCATTGCCTCTCTAGGAATCTGCTTATAACACCCTATAAATCCTGACACAATAATCATGAGAAATAGAATCTTGATTATTATCTTCATTCAAATCGCCTCCTCTCCATGCTCAAAGGTTTTAATCCTTACCGCCCTATCTATATTGTAGACAAAGACCTTGCCATCTCCTGGGTTTCCCGTGTGGGCAGTCTTTGCGATGGCCTCCACCACCTTATCCACCATTTCATCTTTCAACACGATCTCGATTCTTACCTTCGGGATGTAATCTATCAAGTCTTCGACCACACGGTGCGGGCCTTCCTTTCCCTTTTCCTTTCCAAAACCCCTGCAATCCGATACGGTCATGCCAGGAAACCCTGGGATTTCCTGTAAAGCCCTTGTTACCGCCGACAGCTTGAATGGCTGGATGATTGCCTTGACCTCTTTCATTTTGCACCTCCAATTTTTTTAAAATTCTACTTTTTCTTCCTCAAACCACCTGTAGAGGGTCGGTAATACTATGAGTGTTAAAAGGGTAGAGGTTATCAGTCCACCTACAACTACGGTTGCCAGAGGTTTCTGAATCTCAGAGCCGGGGCCTGTGGCGAAGAGCATTGGCACCAGTCCAAGTATTGCAACAAGCGCGGTCATAAGAACAGGTCTGAGCCTCCTTTCACAACCTGTTGTAATAGCCTCCTCAAGACCCAAACCCTCTTCACGGAGTTTATTTATATATGAGACAAGGACAATGCCGTTTAAAACAGCGACGCCGAATAAGGCTATAAAACCCACAGATGCAGGCACGCTTAAATACTGCCCTGAAATCCACAATCCAAAAATCCCGCCAATCAATGCAAAGGGAAGATTGAGGATGATAAGAGCCGCATACCGCAGAGAGTTGAATGTTGAAAAAAGGAGGAAGAAGATGAGGGCAATCGTCAGAGGCACTATGATGGAGAGCCGCTTCATCGCCCTCTGTTGGTTTTCAAATGCCCCGCCCCATGTGATGTAATATCCAGAGGGAATCTTTATCTGCGCTGCAATCTTTTCCTGCGCCTCTTTTACAAAACCGCCGATGTCCCTGCCGTCAACATTGCATTCTATAACAATCCTTCTTTTGGAATTTTCCCTGCTCACCTGAACAGGGCCTTCTGATACCATCACCTTTGCAAGGGAGGCAAGAGGGATGTTGGCGCCGTTTGCTGCCTTTACAAAGATATTTTCAATTGTCTCAACAGAGTTCCTTTTTTTCTCAGGAAATCTCAAAACTACAGCAAATCTCTTATCCCCTTCAAAGACCTCTGTCGCAGCCTTTCCTCCGATGGCTGTCTCTATAATCTCCTGTATATCAGCCACATTTATTCCGTATCTGGCAATCTTTCTTCTGTCAATATCCACAGTGAGATATGGCTGCCCTGCTGTCTGCTCAATCCTTAAATCCGCAACCCCGTTGACCGTTGACACTGTCTTCGCAATCTCTTCCGCCTTTTCCCTCAACACATCCATATCATCGCCAAAGAGTTTTATGGCGATCTGGGATTTTACCCCTGATATGAGTTCATCAACCCTAAGGGCAATGGGCTGCGTGATGTTAAGACCGATGCCAGGAATCTTTTCCAGTTCTTCTCTCATCTTTTCAATAAGTTCTTCCTTTGTCTTTGCGCTCTTCCACTGCTCCCTCGGCTTTAAGATGACGATAGGGTCGCTGATATTCGGCCCCATCGGGTCTGTGGCAATCTCTGCTGAGCCTATCTTTGACACAACCGTCTCCACCTCCGGGAACTTCAAAAGGGCCTGCTGCATCTTCTTTTCTATCTCCACGGATTCGGGAAGGGAAATGCTCGGAAGCCTTATAACCTGCGTGGTCAGAGAACCTTCATCAAGTATCGGAATAAACTCCGTGCCGAGAAATGGGGAAAGGGCAAGGCTTGCAATGAGCATCGCTACTGCAACTGCCAACACAATACCCCTGTGTTTTAATGCCCTCTGCAAGACAGGCATATAGAATCTCTTGAGCCATCTCAAGATAAATACATCCTTTTCGCTGCCAGCCTTTAAAAATAGAGAGCAAAGCACAGGGGCTAAAGTTAAAGAGAGGATGAGGGATGCAAAAAGGGCAATGCTTATGGTATATGCCATTGGGCTGAACATCTTCCCTTCCATGCCTTCAAGGGTAAAGAGTGGAAGAAATACAATGATGATTATTATTATCCCGAAGTCTATCGGTCTTCCTACCTCTCTTGCAGCCTCAAGGATTATATGGATACGGCTCTCCTTTGGATGTTCTTTTTCTGAAATGTGTCTGAAGATATTCTCAACCATTACAACAGAGCCGTCCACCATCATGCCTATGGCGATTGCAAGACCGCCGAGGCTCATAAGATTTGCGGATAAACCCATCCGTTGCATTGTTATAAATGTGATGAGCGCTGCTACGGGAAGGGTTGCCGCCACAATGAGGGCGCTCCTTATGTTTCCGAGAAAGAGGAAGAGAACTGCAATCACAAGCGCGCCGCCTTCTTTCATTGCCTTTGTTACTGTGTCAAGACACTTCTCTACAAGTTCTGTCCTGTCATAAAACGGTTTTATCTTTATGCCGTGGGGCAGGATATTGGATTTATTTATCTCCTCAACCTTTTTCTTTACCCCTGCCACAACATCCTTTCCGCTTCCGCCCCGTATCATCATCACAATCCCTGCGACGGCCTCGGCCTTGCCGTCTTTTACAATAGCCCCCTGCCGCGTCTCAGGGCCGAATTTCACATCAGCCACATCTTTTACAAAAACAGGGGTTCCGTCATGCGATTTAACAACAATATCTCCTATATCCTCTAATGACCGGATAATGCCGACGCCCCGGACAATATACTGCTCTGATGAATGTTCAATGATATTGCCGCCTGCATTGGCATTATTATTTGCAACTGTCTCAAAGACCTCTTTAAGCGTTAAACCGTATTTTCTCAATTTGTCAGGGTCTATCAAGACCTGATATTGTTTTACATACCCGCCGAAGGCATTGACATCCGTAACCCCTGGGACTGTTTTGAGAATGGGCCTTACAATCCAGTCCTGAATGGTGCGAAGTTCCATCAATTCTTCTGTGGACGGGGACAGTCCCGATTCTACGACTTCGCTACGCTCCGTCCGTAAATCTGGGACAGTCCCCTTCTGACTCCTGACTTCTGACTCCTGACTTCTTTCCAGAGTATACTGATACACCTCGCCAAGCCCTGTTGATATAGGCCCCATTGCAGACTCTACCCCTTCAGGTAGTTTCTCTTTCGCTTCAATAAGCCGCTCTAAAATTAGTTGTCTCGCAAAATAAATATCTACATCGTCTTCAAAGACCACTGTTACCATGGATAAACCGAACTTTGAGAGAGAGCGGAGTTCCTGCATCCTCGGAAGCCCTGTCATCTGCACCTCTATGGGATAGGTGATAAACTTTTCGACCTCTACAGGGGAGCGGCCTGGGGTCTCTGTAATTATCTGCACCTGGATATTGGTAACATCAGGGAATGCGTCAATAGGCAGTTTTTTAAATGCGTAACTGCCTAATGCCGCCAAAAGAATAACAGCAACTATTATTAAAAGCCTCTGCCGCAGGGCAAAGGAAATAAGTCTGTCAATCATTTATTCCTCCTCCATCATTTCTTTCATTGTCTCGGATTTGAGGGTAAAGGCGCCTTTTGTGGCAACCCTTTCGCCTTCTTTGACGCCGGAAATAACCTCGTGAAATCCATCTAAAGGATGCCCTAATTCTATAACCCTTTTCTCAAAGGAGTTTTCACCTTGTGCGACAAATACGATAGTCTTTTCACCTTCCCGCTGAACAGCGGATACAGGTATTGCAAGGAGATACTTTCCCCCTGCCGATATTTTTATGGCGGCAAACATGCCGGGTTTGAGAATCCCGTTACCGTTCTCCACCTCAACCCTTACCTTCACACTTCTTGTCTCCTGGTCAATTACCTCAGAGATGTAACTTATCTTACCCCTGAAAATCTTTTCCGGATATGGCGATACTGTAACAACCGCCTCCTGTCCCTTGCTTATCTTCGGGATGTCCCTTTCAGGGATATCAGCAATTACCCAGAGACTCGCAAGATCCGCAATGACGAAAAGAGTTTTTGCAGTCTCCACCACCTCTCCATTAGTGAGGTGTTTTTCTATGATGGTTCCTCCGATAGGCGATTTGATGGCAACCCGCGAATCTATGGTATGCTGTTTGCCTATTGCTGAAATATCGTCCTCTGTCATGCCGATGAGATGCAGATTGTCCTCTGCTGCTTTCGCCTCTGTTTTTGCAGAAAGATACTCGCCTTCCCGCCTCTGAAATTCGCCTGTTGATATGACCTTGCCTTCAAGGACTATCTTTGCCCTTTCATAAGATTTTTCCGCCACTGCAAGGTTTGTTCTTGCCTTCAGATACTGGCTCTGAACCTCCCCAAGTTCAGGGCTGTCTATGACTGCGAGGGGATCTCCCTTTTTTACATAGTCCCCGAGATTCGCATACACCTCTACTGCCCTGCCTGCTATTCTTGGCCCAACATGGGCGAGTCTTGTTTCATTTACAGAAACCTTGCCGGAAAATGTGTATTCAACAGATAAGGTCTTCAAAGAAACAGGCTCTGTTTTTATGCCTGCCTGTTTCACGGCATCCGGGCTCAATATAATCAGCCCATGGTTCTCATCAGGATGCTCGTCTACCTTTTCCTGCCTTTCCTTAACCGCTTCAACCTTTTCCTCTTTTGCCTCTTTGTTTAATTTTTCGC
The DNA here is from genome assembly GCA_964631455.1 of uncultured Thermodesulfobacteriota bacterium. Taxonomy (GTDB): domain Bacteria; phylum Desulfobacterota; class GWC2-55-46; order UBA9637; family UBA9637; genus JACRNJ01. The sequence goes on from CAZVZI010000063.1 coordinate 5,184, forward strand.
AGCCTAAAAGCAAGGACATAGCGAACAGGATTATAAATACCTTTCTAAAAAACATGATTGTCTTACCTCCTTATGACTAATCTGTAAACTTTATGGCTGCATCGGAACTTCGGATATCCTCTCCAGCGATGCGATGGAGGACTCAAGTTCAAATAAAGACTGATAATATTCAACAATGGTTGAACGATAAACCCTCTGGCTGTCAAGATAGTCAAGTATCCCTGATTCTCCCTGCCTGTAAGAGAGGTCTGCAATCCTAAGCGCCTCTTTAGCCTGATTGAGAAGCCCTTTTTCAAATACATCTATCTGGTCAAGGGCAATAGTGTAGTTTTGATATTCCTCTGTTATTAGCCTTGATAATTCAATCCTGGTCTTAAAAATCTCTGCCTCTGCCCTTGCCTTTTCAAAAGATGCGGAAGCAATCTCCCCTTTTTTCTGATACCAGAATGGAATTGGTATTGAAAAACCAATGCCATAAGACTCTGTGTCAAATTCCTTATTAAAAAAACCTTTTAATGTTACATCAGGAAATACAGATGCCTTTTCCATCTCAAGGGAATAGCCCTTTGCCTCCGCCTCCTTTTTTGCCTTGAGGATTAAGGGATGCCTTTCAATGGCGTTTGATAAAAGCGCCGGAAGTTCATACCTTTTTTCAGGGATTCTGAACTCCCCCTCAACATCAAAATCATGTTCTATGGAATTGCCGAGAAGGGCGTTTAATGATGCCCTTGAAACAGTAAGCGTGTTGTTTGCCCTTTTGAACTCCTTCTCTGCCCTGAGCATTTCTACCTTTGCCTTTACAAGCTCAAATTCAGGCGCCTCCCCTGCCTTTACCCGAATCTCTACAGTCTTCAAAATTTCATCAACTGTTTTCAGATTTTCGTTTGCTGTCTCCAGAACCTTTTTGTCCGATAAAAGCCTGAAGAATGCCTTTCTTACCTCTGCCTTAAGTTGCAGGCGGAAATCCTCTAAATCATTTTCCAGCGCCTTCACACCGGCCTCAGCAGACTTTTTCCTGTAATATCTCTTGCCCGGCCATTCTACAGCCTGAGCTATGCCTATGGAATATTCGTCTTTAGATTCCCCTGTATCAATAGCCTTGCCGCTGCCTCCCTGAAATTCTATCTCAGGGTTCGGATATGCCTTTGCAGAGATAACTGCTCCTCTGCTTGCCTCAAGATTAGCCTTAAAGACAGGTATTGATGGGTTCTTTTCAATGGCTATATTTATGAGCTCTTCAAGGGCATAGTTCTTCTTATCGCTTTCTCCTGCACGACCGATAATTGGGCTCAAAAAAACAAGTATCAAAGAAAAGATAAAAATTATCCTTTTCAAGGATTAGACCTCCTCGCATTTTTTAAAACAAAGAAATAGATTTGTGAAGATATCAGAGTCCCAAAAATGGACTTTGATTTACAGAGAGGACAAGGGTTTGCAATCTACGCTAAAATCGCACGCGCAGATTTAGACCTGTTCTCTCTGTGTCAGGTGGTTTTAGATAAGGATTTGGGGCGGCTGAAAGATGTCAGTTGAGATATTCTTGATTGATAAACTATCAAGTTGGGTTAGAGATAATCCAGAAGCAGAGTGAGAGGTAATGATTGCGGATGGAGACCGCATAAAAGAGAGATGGCATGGACACTGGCAGTGGCCGACAATATCTGTATGAGAAGAGGCGCCAATTCCATTGTCTCCATCAGCAGCCTTAATCTGATATTCACCCCCAGGCACCCTTAATGACAAATCATCAGCAAAACAGCTAATGCTGCTAAACTGCAAGGTCAAGGAAATAAACAGGAAAAGGGTGGCTGATTTAATACGGAATGGCTTCATAGCGTTATCTTATTGATATATATCTCCACTGACAAATTTTGTCAAGACATATCTGCCATAATGATGAACAACTCTTTTCTATCCCATCTCCCTCTCAATATCCTTTATAGCCTTCTTTGATTCAAAGAACACTATGCCGAGGGGCTTGTTTTTTTCTACGGTAACAACAAGATAGTAGCCTCCTTTGACAGTGGAGAGGGCGATTCCGGCAAGCTCTGTGGAAATGCCGATTGTCTTAACGTCATCCCCGACAAAAGCATTCGGGGACATGTTTTCCCCTTTTAAACGAGTTAACGCATCCCGGGTAAGGTTCAGGATGATGCCTTTATGCGCGCCTATGGCAGGAAGGTCAATATCAGGAGACTTGGCAAAATCTGCCACAGCCTCCCCTTCCCAATCCAAGAGAATAGCGCCGGTAGCGCCTCTCGTTTTTTCAACAAGGGTTTTTAAAATGGCTTTGAAAGGCATGGTTTAATTCAACTGCACAGAAACAGTCTTTGATATCCCGGGCTCCTCCATTGTAATGCCGAACAAAGTATCCGCTATCTCCATTGTCCTTTTGTTATGGGTTATCAGGATAAACTGCGACTTCTTTGACATCTCTTTCAGAAAACAGTTGAACCTGTCTATATTGGCATCGTCAAGCGGAGCATCCACCT
>CAZVZI010000063.1:7685-7941 GCA_964631455.1 uncultured Thermodesulfobacteriota bacterium
TATTGAGAAAATCAAAGATGTGGCTGTAAGCGCCTTTTCTCCGCCTGAAAGCAGGCTTATGCTCTGAAGCCTCTTGCCGGGCGGCTGGGCAACAATCTCAATTCCTGATTCAAGCATATCCCCTTCATCAATAAGCCTGAGTTCCGCCTTGCCCCCCTGAAAGAATTTTGGAAAGACTTCCTGGAATTTCAGATTGATTGCGTCAAATGTTTCCCTGAAACGTTCTCTTGTTGTCCTGTTTATCCTATTGATCGCC
>CAZVZI010000064.1:0-7909 GCA_964631455.1 uncultured Thermodesulfobacteriota bacterium
AGGGCGGTGCCGATTATTACAAAGACCGGTAAAAAGGAACTGCATTGATAAGTCTGCCTTCTGTAAACGATGAATACCTCAAAAAAAAGTTTGACCGAAGTGTTTCTCTTCTCTGCTGGGCATACAACGAAGAGGATTCAATTAAGGAATATCTTGAAAAAGCAACTGACCTTTTAGACCGATATGTTGAAGACTATGAAATTATCCTTATTGACGATGGTAGCACAGATAGAACATATGAGATAGCAAAGACATTTCAGAAGAAAAATATAAGATTAAAGATATTCCAGAATGAGAAAAATCTTAATGTTGGCATTTCAAGTCAGAGAGCAATACAAAAGGCTTCAAAGGAATATTTGTTCTGGCAAACAATTGATTGGTGCTATGATATTGCCAATTTGAGATTGTTTCTTGAATATTTAAAAACATACGACATTGTGCAGGGCGTAAGAAGAAAGCCTGTGGAAGTTAAGATTAGATTTTTAAAACCATTTGTATTGATACTAAAATTATTTGGGATAAAACACTTGACTAAACGTTCTGATAACGTACAAAAGGCATTAGTATCAGTAATCAATTATATTTTAATAAGGCTTCTTTTCAGAGTGCCGCTTTCTGATTTTCAAAATGTAACCTTTTATCCAACAAAATGGATTCAATCGGTTAAATACGAGGCAAAAAGTTCATTTGCCAATCCAGAGGGTTTGATTAAGTCCTACTGGAATGGCATGTCAATAAAAGAGGCGCCCATAAGTTTCATTCCAAGAAATAAAGGTGAGGCAAAGGGAACAAGACCGCAGGCTATAATAAGTTCAGTTAAAGACATCTTGAAACTGTGGTTTAGATGGGTGGTGTTGGGCAGACGGGATTTTACTGGGGAAGGCAAGATTTACAGACTCAATAGTTTGGAATAAAAGCGAAGATGTTAAACAACATAAAGGCGTATACCTTATGCAAGAAAAAATTTTACTCATAAATCCAGCATATGCCAGCACTGATATTGTTTATTTTCCACTTGGTCTTGGTTATGTTGCTGGGGCTTGCAGAAATGAGGGGATAGAAGTTGAATTTATAGATGCAAATATCTCCAGTGCAAAAGAGATAATTGATGTAATACAGAGAAAAGATATTAGTGTAGTAGGCATAGGTGGTTTTCTAACCCAGATGAGATCTACAATATTTTTAACGGATATAATCAAAACTAACTGTAAAGATGTTACGGTTATAATAGGTGGAATACAGGTATTTGGGTGCGAACAATTTATAATGGAAAATTCCAAGGCGGACATAATTTGTGTGGGCGAATCTGAAGTGATATTGCCTAATCTTGTACATATTCTTCATGGGGATATGGATATTTCTGGGATCTATCCAATAATTTACAGACATAATGGCAAGATAGTTAAAAAGGGTGATTTTCCCGTTATAATGGACCTTGATGAAATAGGGTTTCCCTATTACGATATTTTTCCAATGGAGTACTATATCAATGGCAATTACCACAGTGCACCAGGAAGACGTACAATAGATTTTATATGTTCAAGGGGATGTCCTTATGTCTGCAACTATTGCATAAATTCTAAAAAACCTATCAAGATGCGGTACAGAAGCACACAGAATATAATTGATGAAATCAGGTTCCTTAAAGGAAAGTACAGCATAAATGATTTCTCTTTTGGCGATGAAATTTTTACAATAAACATTAAAAAATCCTTGGAGATTTGCGAGGCTATTAAAGGTGAAAATATAACATGGGTAACAAGCGTGAGGGCAGACGGGCTAAATGATACCATGGTATCAGCCATGAAAGAAGCAGGATGCCGTATGCTGCTTATTGGTTTTGAATCTGGTTCGGAAAGAATACTTAAATCCATGAACAAAAAGACCAATTTAGATACATATTCTAATTCAATAAAATTATTGAGAAAACACGATATGATGTTCTATAGCAATTTTATGATAGGTATGCCTGAAGATAATGATGAAACAATAAAGGAGACAGAAAAGTTTTGCATAGATAACGGCCTGGTATTCGGCGGTTCATATGTAACACCATTTCCGGGAACAAAACTTTATGATGATATAAGACAAAAAATAGTTGATGAGAAAAAATACTTGCTCAATTTAGGAGAATTGAATTTTTCAAAAGAGCCGATAATAAATCTCACCGAAATGTCCACCGAGAAACTTATATTTGTCAGAAACCGCACCGTAATCAATACAATCTCAAGTTTAATTAAAAAAAAGATGAACTATTTGCCTGTATTTCTGATTAAAACGGCAGTCCGAGTCTATTTGTTTATATTCAACATAAAAAATCCTATCGTTTCAAAAATACTTCGCCCTATAAGTAAAATAATATACAACCTCTTTTCAAATATGCGTGACTGATTAAAGCCGGAGTAAGCGTGAAAGTATTATTATTGATTCCGCCAACAGATCTGACAAAATCTTACGGCAAACTTAAAAGGTTTTCAAACCCTCAACCTTCAATAGGTATTGCATATATTGCAGCGGCATTGAGAGAAAATAGACATAATGTAAAAGTGGTGGATGCTTATGTTAATAGCTATACCTTAAAAGAGATTATGGATATGATTGAGAAATATGAGCCTGCTGTTGTGGGGATGAGCGTCCTAACTCCCTCTGCAGAGGTTGTTTATGAAATCTCAAAAAATCTCCGCATTAACTTTCCTTCAATAAAAATAGTAATGGGCAACATGCATGCCTCTCTGTTTTCGGATGAGGTTTTAACCAAGGGTTATGCTGACTTTGTTATTCACCGTGAAGGGGAAATAGCCATGCCGGAACTTCTCATGGCATTAGAAAATAAAAACAGTTTTGAAAGCGTTAAAGGAATATCATTTAAAAAAAACAATGTTATTGTAAATAATCCGATGATGCCGCATATAGACAACCTTGATGCCCTCCCATTCCCTGCATGGGATTTGTTTCCTATGGATAAATATTCAACAGACCCGCGGACTGAAGTTAAAAAGAGCGCTGTTGAGATGATGATACTGGCTACAAGGGGATGTCCTAATCAATGTACATTTTGTTCTTCCAGAACAGACAGGAGTCTGGGTAGCCGGTATAGGATGAGAAATCCGAAATCAGTTGTTGACGAAATGGTTTATATGAATGAAAAATACGGCAGTGATATATTTAGTTTTGTTGATCTTGCTTTTCCTCTTGCGAGAAAACACGCTACCGAACTTTGCAAAGAAATAATTGATAGAGGGCTCGGCAAGAAATTTAAATGGACTACCGAGTGCAGGGTAAAGCCTCTTGATGAAGAATTGCTTATGCTTATGAAAAAGGCCGGTTGTGTAAGGGTATGTTTTGGCATTGAATCAGGGAATAATGAGATTCTCAGGTTGCTTAAGAAAAGTTTTACCATAGAAGATGTCAAAAGAGCTGTTATAATGGCGCATAAGGCAGGGCTTGAGATTGATGGGATGTTTATGATTGGTCTGCCGGGAGAAACAGCAGAGACAATAACGGAGACTATTGACTTTGCCATAGAGTTAAATGTGAGGTATGCGATTTTTAACATTTTTGTCCCTTATCCAGGGTGTGAACTATGGGATACACTCAGGAGTCAGAATAAAATCACCTTTAAGAGTTGGAGTGATTTTACATCATATCCAACATATTCGGGAGGTACTCCCGTATATGTTCCTGATGGAATAACCCACGAAAAACTGATGAGTCTGCAGAGATATGCTATGAGGAAATTTTACTTAAGGACAAAGTTCATTTACAATGAATTAAAACGGTTAAAACTTTCACAAATAAAAAAGTACTATAGCGGTTTAAGAGGGTTACTTTCTTCTTAAAACTTTACCTTTTACAAGACTGAACGAGGGATAAGGAGTCCATGCAGATGACAAGCAGTCGTTCAAATTTAATATTTAGTGCAGTATGCATAATTATACTTGTAGTACTCTTTTCCTGGTTTACCTCAGGAGGTTCTCCTATAGAAACTGAATCCCCCTTCCGGATTGTTTTAGGAAGTTTACTTATTTTTACCTTACCTGGACTTATATGGGGTAAAATCCTTGGGTTTCATTCGGATCATCTTTTGGAAACTATTGCCATTTCCTTTGCATTGACCCTCACGATAGAAGTCATTTTTCTGCCCATTCCGTTTCTATTTGCTTCAACGATTAAACTATGGGTCGCCCTTCTTTTTATTGCCTGCGCTGTAGGTATAGTAATGCTCATTTTCAGAACAAAGGATGGGGTGCAGACTGGGTTTATTGATACCCTTTTTGGCTCTATTAGGACAACTTTTCCATTAAACATCAGCACATTACTAATTATAACTATCCTTGCAATAGTTTCGATCGGTACTTACCGGTGGGGTGAAGATGTTTTTGGTATTGCGGGTGAAAAGCTCCTCCATATGGGTTATGTTAGATTTTACTATTCAATGCCAATGGTCATCCATGACATGGGGCTTTATCCAGGAACTCCACCCCCAAATTTGGTTCATTTTTGGGAGTATCTAATAGCCGGGTGGGCCTCTCTTATCAATATGGACCCGCTTTTATTGTTTTATCGTGCCAGGTTTATAATTCCAATACTTGGTCTCTCGGGGATGTATCTTTTGATAAAGAACATCTTTCCAAATCGGCTTAAGGCAGAAATAATTTTTTTGGGCGTTTTAATTATGTGCCTTGGCTGGTTTCCCCTGCTTTCACCTTCCCCACTTGACTGGGTAAAGAATAGTGACGACCTGCACCGCGGGTCGCTAGCGTTTATGGAAACCGCCCATCATGGTGATGCAGCGATGGGCATTCTTATTCCACTAATCACTGGTCTCATCTTGTTAGTCCTCCACGTTCCTAGTTGGAGAAGCATCCTCCTCTTAACTGGTACTTTGACAGCTACCTTTATGTGGCACCCGAGGGAATTCTTTCAGACCGGTGTTTATGCGGGAGTTTTGGGTACTACAATGCTCCTGACTCAAGACACAGACAAAAAATCAATACTAAAAAAATGGGCAATGGTTATGGCAGTATTTATAATTATTGCCGTTTTTTTCTTTTCGCTTCGGTCTGAGATAGTTCCAAAACAATCCTATGGCTACGATGAATTTGGGATAAAAAAGGTGGCTTTTAAAAACGCTTTTTTACCGGAAAACTTCATAGGGATAAGGAATCTATTCAACTTTCCTCATCATCTGTCGCTTTCATCCTCCGCGAACTTTAGGTTAATATTAGACAATTTCACGAAGGACTGGAATTTCTTTTTGTGGCTGATTCTGTCGGCTATTGCAATACCGATTCTCTGCTTCATGGGAGACAAAGAGGACAGAAAACTATCGTTGTTCTTCATTCTATTATGGTTTCTGGTCTTAGGATGGAATTTTAGTATGTTAATTATCACTACTTTAACTTACAGCGAGATATATATGACGACTCCAAGGATGATATATACCTTTTCTTACATTATTATCCCTGCTGCTATCTATCGGTTGTCTCAGTTACTTAATCAGAAAAGATTTAGCCATAAGGGTCGTTTTATCTTCCTGTTTCTTATGTGCAGCACGGGTTTAACCTTTCACTGGTGGTGGCAAAACGGTACTCCTTACGTTAGTTAAGCCCATCTCTATGATACTGAGTATTATTGTCCTAATTTCTTTCTTATTGTCGTTGTTTCCAAAATTAACAAGGACTCATTCTTTGGAATCCCCTGCTTTCTCTGTTACAGTCTTAGGGCTTTTCTTTTTTTTTCTCCCTATACTTGGAAAGGAATACATTAGGGTTATTCCAAAAATTATCAAAGAAAGCAGACAGCCCATAGAATGGTTCGGTAATGATAACCCTTTTAATATCTCCGAAGAATTGATCCAGTGCGTGAAATCACTTCCTCCCAAACAAATGTTTTTACTTGATATGGTTTATAGCAAGGCCATTATTTCAATTTATACACCACAACATTTGGTTGCTTTCCCTACGCTTATTATACCCTATGTATTGTCTTCAAATGTCATTCGTGCAGAGGCCAGCAATGGGCTGCACCCACTATTCAACTCAAAAACTGTTAAAGTATACATGGGTTCTGGCACGAGTTTCCCTGAGTATGAGAGCCAGATTATAAAGCATAAAGACGTAAAAAAATGGCTCAATCGCTATAGTATTGACTATATACTCGTCCAGGCAGAACGTTACCCTATCCTTCTTCCATATCTGCGGGAACATCCAGGGGACTATGAAGTAGTCTTCAACAACCCGGAGAGGGGTGAAATAATTGCACACTACCGGAAGGTACGATAATACTACGACAACATTCCAAAGCAGGGCAGTCTGAAATGAATGAATAAGTATCTGTGCAATTGATAATGGAGACAAAACCTCTTTATTGTGATATTAAAGATTGACAGTGTATGAAGACTTTTAAAACTTATTGCTTGGGGAAATAGACTCGCAGAAAAACCGTAAAAGGAACAGGATATTACATGAAGGTTGAATTCTATCACCATAATATAGAAGAGGAAGATATTGAAAGGGTTAAAAAGGTTTTGGGATCCATATTCCTAACAACAGGCCCCACAACCGCTGAATTTGAGCGGAAGTTTTCTAGATATGTAGGATTAAAAGCAACAGTGGGGGTCAATTCCTGCACGGGTGCCCTTCATTTGTCACTGCTGGCACTTGGTATAGGTCCTGGTGATGAAGTAATTACAACCCCCATGACCTTTATTGCAACTGCCACTTCTATTTTGCATGCAGGAGCCAAGCTGGTTTTTGTGGATGTGGAAGAGAGTACGGGGCTGATAGATAGTACCAAGATAGAACAGGCCATTACACCTCGCACAAGAGCGATAATGCCTGTGCATCTATATGGAGCCATGGCTGATATGGTTGCAATTAAGAAGATTGTAGATAAATACAATCTAAAAATTATTGAAGACTGCGCTCATTGTATTGAAGGTGAAAGGGATGGAGTAAGACCAGGACAGTTAAGCGATGCTGCTTGTTATAGTTTTTATGCTACTAAAAATTTGACCTGCGGCGAGGGCGGCGCTATAGTAACAAATGACGCTAATTTGGCAGCAAGACTTAAAATATTAAGAACCCACGGCATGTCCAAAGATGCTTCAAGCCGTTATACTGGGAAATACCAACATTGGGATATGGTTGCACTGGGGTGGAAATATAATATGTCCGATATATCTGCAGCATTATTAATAGAGCAGATAGACCGATTGTATAAATATTGGCAAAGGAGACAGGATATTTGTGAAATATACAACGAAAAGTTAGGTACTGTTCATGGGATTAGGATACCCGATGTGCAGAGTAAAAGTGCAAGGCACATATATACTATTTGGGTAGATCCGAATAAACGAGACAGCATCTTACACAAAATGCAGGATAAAGGGATTGGCGTTGCGGTCAATTACAGGGCTGTTCATACATTGACATATTTCCGTCAGTATTTTAAATTCAAGCCGGAAGATTTTCCCATTGCGAACCTTATTGGAAAGAGCACAATATCGCTGCCACTTTATCCTGCCTTAAAGGATAGTGAGATAGAATATGTTGTTGAGTCTGTTGCAAAAATTATCAGAAAATAAATATAGGTAATGAACATCCGCAAAATACTAATGAAGATTACATTACTAAATATCCAAAAGACAGGTGATAACAAAGACTACAACGGCGGTTTTGGCACCACATTTCAGGCGGGCAAGTCTTGTCTGGTAAAATTACTGGAGAGGTAATCTCCAATGGAGAGCATTTTTAATATATGGTGTTCCTCAAGATGGAATTGATGAATTTATGAATGAGATGGTGTCAATATTATGGACTTGAAAGAGATTGAAAGCGGCGTTAATCCAGATATTCATTGGTACTATCAAACTAAAAAAATACCGCTTTTTAGGTATATAGAGAAG
>CAZVZI010000065.1:0-1456 GCA_964631455.1 uncultured Thermodesulfobacteriota bacterium
AAACGGGAGAGGTCTGCGACTATAGGAAAGCAATAAATAACTTGACATTTCTTTCTGTCATTCCCGAAGTTTTAATCGGGAATCCAGTATTAAAAACAAAAGCATGGATGCCCGATAGAAACATTCGGGCATGACAAACTTATAAAAAGAGGTTTGGGCAACAGCCCCATAATATGAGAACTATCTCAGTAGATGAGCTTTTAAAGGAAACATCGGAAAGATTTGGACTTAGACTTGCAGCTGGCAAGAAAGGTCTCTCAAATAAGATAACTACATCCCGAATTCAGAAACCCGGATTATTATTAACAGGCCTGAAAGAGCAGCTCCATCAGGAAAGGATACAGATATTTGGAAAGGCTGAGATAGAATATTTAACCGGTTTGTCCTCTGACAGGCTCAAACAAGCGCTTAAAAGACTGGAGAAGGCAGATACCCCTTGTTTTATAATTACAAGGAAACAAAAGCCTCCCGCTTTTTTGTCCCGCCTTGCAGAGAGGAAAGGCGCCCCGCTTTTAACCACGCATCTTGCCACCTCGCTGTTTATCGAGCGATTTACCAAGCATTTGGAAGAAATGTTGGCGCCCATGACCACGATGCATGGCGTTTTTGTAGATGTCCTGGGTGTAGGGGTGTTGATCCTCGGCAAAAGCGGTATTGGCAAGAGCGAGTGCGCATTGGACCTTATTGCAAAAGGTTACAGACTGATTGCAGATGATGCTGTAATAATAAAGAGGCTGTCTCCTACTCTGCTTTTTGGCATTGCATCGGATATTATCAAATACCATATGGAGGTGAGGGGACTTGGCATTGTAAATGTTAAAGACCTGTTCGGCATAACTGCCATAAGGGAAAAAAAGCAGATGGATGTTGTTGTGAAACTGGTAGAATGGAACCCGGACGAGGAATATGACCGTCTTGGTTTTGAAGAGGGGTTGTACGAAATACTCGACGTAAAGCTGCCTTTTCACAGGGTTCCTGTCAGTCCCGGCAGAAACATTGCTACAATAGTGGAAGTTGCGGCCAGGAATCAGCTTCTTAAGATAATGGGTTACCACTCTGCGCTGGAGTTTAAGAAAAAGCTGGATTTTGCCATAAGCGCAAAGAAATAATGAAAAAAGTTCGCCTCGTTATAATCAGCGGCCCTTCAGGTGCAGGCAAAAGCACAGCCATCAAGGTTTTAGAGGACTTAAACTTTTTTTGCGTTGACAACCTGCCGCTTGTGCTTTTGCCGAAATTCATGGAGCTTTCAAGCCAATCTGCCGAAATAAACAAAGTGGCAATTGTTGTGGATGTGAGGGAGAGAGAGTTCCTTAAAGAATTTCCGGTTGTGTTGAAGGAGATGATGGATAGCGGTTACCATGCGGAACTTATATATCTGGAGGCATCCGACGATATTCTCGTGAGACGTTTTAGCGAGACGAGGAGAAGACATCCCCTTGCGGAAGGAGACAGTTCT
>CAZVZI010000065.1:1466-7875 GCA_964631455.1 uncultured Thermodesulfobacteriota bacterium
GATAAGGCGGGAGAGGGAGATGCTGACCAGAGTAAAAATGGCAGCCGGCAAAATCATAGACACTTCGGGGTATAATGTCCACCAGTTGAAAGAGATTATAAGGGACTATTTTTCAGGCTCGGCGCAGCAGGAGAAGATGGTCGTCCAGCTGGTTTCATTCAGCTACAGATACGGCATTCCGTCAGATGCGGATATGATAATGGACGTAAGGTTTCTCCCCAATCCGTATTTTATAGAAGGGCTTAAAGATTTGGACGGCAGGGACAGCAGGGTTAAGGAGTTTGTTTTAAATAAGCAAGAGACAAAGGATTTTTTTGTAAAATTTGACAACCTTCTTGATTTTCTTATCCCAAACTATTGGAAGGAAGGCAAGACCTATCTTACCATTGCTGTCGGCTGCACAGGCGGCAAGCACAGGTCTGTGGCCATAGTCGATGTTCTGGCTGATAAAATTTCTTCGGAGAAGTGCGTTATTAAAAAGAGGCACAGGGATATAGATAGAGTATGATTGGCGCTATAATAATAACACATGGAAAGCTGGCGGAAGCTCTTGTCTCTACAGCCGAGGCTATAGCAGGCAGGCTGGAGAATGTAAGGCATATCTCCATTGATGTCTGTGACAGCGCCAAATGTATTGGTGATTCAATTTCCAATGCTATTAAAACTATGGATAAAAATGACGGCATAATAATACTGACCGATATGTTTGGAGGAACTCCGTCAAACATAGGTCTTTCGTTTCTTGAGCCTGGCAAGGTGGAGATATTGACAGGGGTAAACCTGCCGATGCTCCTGAAATTTGCCGGCCATAGAACGGATAAGAATTTCTTGGAACTGGCGGCGCTTTTGAAAGAGTATGGCCAAAAAAGCATTGTGCTGGCGAGCGAGGTGCTGAAAGGAAAGTAGGGAGTGAGTATTGTATTGGTCAGAGTTGATGATAGACTTGTTCACGGCCAGATAATAGAGGCGTGGGTGCCCTTTTACGAGGCAACATGCATTATAGTTGCCAGTGACGAGGCTAAAAAAAACAGCATACAGAGGACTGCCATAGAGTCATGCAGCTCAAATGCCCTGTCAATAAAGGTTTTTGGCATAGAAGAAGCAGTGAGATATGCGGCATCAGAGAGTATGAACAAAGAAAGAATAATTATAATATTCTCTACCTTGAAGGAACTGGCGCAGGCGTGTAACAAAGGGTTCAAAGCTGCGCATGTGAATATCGGGAATATACATCATCATAACGGCAAGGTCAGGATGATTACCCCGTCGGTATATATTGATAAAGAGGATGAGGATATGGTGCAAAATCTTTTAAAACTGGGAGTAGAGTTGGATATAAGGGCTGTGCCTTCGGACAGAAAAATCGAGTATGCAGTAAGCAGTAAGCAGTGAGCAGTTCAAAGAAAAAACATACAACTGCTTACAGCTCACTGCTTACTTATAAAAATATATATGCTGTTGGATATTGTTTGGAAATCTTTTCTTGCATCTCTTGCCGGCGGGGTTTTATCCCTTGATAGAACTGCTGCGTTTCAGGTAATGGCATCAAGGCCGATTGTTGCGGCGCCTATCATCGGTTATATATCGGGCGATGCCATGACCGGTTTGATTATAGGCGGAATATTAGAGCTCCTTTTTATCGGCGGGTTGCCTGTAGGAGGCCATATACCGCCGCATGAGATAATGTTGACGGTTATTATTACAGCCGTTGCTATCATAGGACAGAATGCCTTGAATGGAATGGGTTTTAATATGTTAGAGATATACGATGTAAATATATTGTTTGTTATAGGTTTCACTATTCTCATAGTGATTCCAACAGATGCAGTTTGTAAAAAAATAGACGCTGCTGCAAGGATTTTTAATATACGTTTTTTTAATGCTGTCTTATCAAATCTGGACAAAGGATTTATTAAATACGTTGCAATAAATAATCTCAAAGGGCTGGGTGTTTTTTTTATCTTAAACTTTCTGACCATATTTACTTTAACATTCGCAGGCGCACTGCTTGTATGTGTATTGTTGCCGGCCTTGCCTGCTGCAATCATTATGTCTTTACCGCTGGCCTTTGGCGTCGTATGTGTCTTAGGTCTTTCTTCCGCCTATAGCGCATTATACGGCAACAGGTCTCCGGTTGTATTTTTAGCGGCGACATTTTTTGCCGTTGCCGTTCTTACGGTGGCTATAAGATGATAAGCAGATTTGCGATGTTTAAAGTCTTTTTGAATTCGTTTTTCATCCAATCTGCATGGAGCTTTGAAAAGATGCAGGGTCTGGGATTCGCTTCCGCAATAGCCCCTGCTATAAAGGATATTTATAAGGACAAAAACCAAGCCTGTGCAGCCCTTAAAAGGCACATGGTATTTTACAACGCCCATCCATATATGGCTTCGCCAATTCTCGGCGCTGTTATAAGAATGGAAGAAGACATTAGAGACGGCAAATGTGCTGCCGGAGAAGTCGCTTGTTTTAAAGAAAGCCTTATGGGGCCTTACGGAGCAATAGGGGACACATTCTTTTGGGGATCCATAAGGCCGTTTGCATCGGTTATTGGAGTTTTGTCAGCGTTTATATTGGGGCTTTGGGGCGCTGTTGTATTTCTGGCAGCGTATAATATTTTCCACCTCTGGATGAGATGGTTCGGTTTGCATAAGGGGTATGAACTCGGCGAGGATGTTGTAGAATATATCAAATCCATGGAACTGCCGCAATGGGCTTTAAAAATTCGCATTATTGGTGCCGGCCTTCTCGGAGTTTTGGTTGCAACTTTAATATTCAAGATGTTTAAAGCAGGGATATTCGGGGCGCAGCCTGTTCAGGCGTCTCAATTGTTTTTAGCCGCAATTTTCATGGCAACTGCGACGATGTTATTATCCATGCTTTTAAGAAAGGGTATATCCGTTGCTCTGGCATTATATCTATTGTTTTTGCCGGCATTTGTATTTCTCATTGTTATGGATATGCTTCAAAGGATATGAACATTAAAGAAAACTCTTATATCAAAAAGACCTTTACCATAGGAAACAAGCTCGGTCTTCATGCGAGGGCGGCTGCGCAATTTGTGCAGGCGGCAAACAAATTCGGCGCTGATATCTTTGTGGAGAAAAATGGCCAGGAGGTCAACGGCAAGAGCATTATGGGCATTATGATGCTCGCTGCCGCATGCGGCGCTCAGATTACGATCAAGGCGAACGGCGCGGACGCAGAAGATGCGATTGCGGCATTGCAGGCGCTGATAGAGGGAAAGTTTGGGGAAGAATGATGACTGAACAAAACAGAGCAGACATTGTATTAAAGGGCATAGGTGTTTCGCCTGGCATAAACATCGGCAGGGCCTATCTTATGGACGGCGGAAGATTAGAGACGCCTGCCTACTGCTATCTGGATGCGGCCTATATCACCTCTGAGATAAAACGTTTTAAAAACGCTGTTCAAGAGTCAAGGGACCAGCTTTTAAAGATAAGAGACAAACTCTCAAAGGATGGCAAGGGCAAAGAACATATCCGCATTATTGATGCGCACATTATGATGCTGGAAGACAAGATGCTCATAGACGACACCATAAAGACCATTAAAAAAGAAAAGGTGAATGCAGAGTGGGCCATCAAAATGGTTATGAAGGAGATAAGGGAATTCTTTGACACCATTGACGATGAGTATATCAGGGAGAGGGGCTCTGACATAGACCATATCTGCGACCGTGTTTTAAAAAATCTCATGGGTAAAAAACATGAGGCCATTGCGGATATAAAAGAAGAGGTAATAATTGTTGCGCATGACCTTGCGCCTGCGGATACTGCCCAGATGGTAAAGGGCAAGGTTTTGGGTTTTTTAACCGATATTGGCGGGAAGACCTCCCATACAGCCATTGTAGCCAGGTCTCTGGAGATACCTGCGGTTGTCGGGCTGGAAAATATAACCCAAAAGGTAAATGCCGGCGATACGCTTATCATAGACGGCAGAAGCGGTCTTGTAGTCATAAATCCGTCAAAGAAGGTTATCAAGGAGTATGAAAAGAAAAAGGGGCAATATCTGGACTATGAAAAAGTCCTTCATCACTACAGAAAATTGCCGGCAGAAATGCAGGATGGCAGAAGAATAAGGCTTATGGGCAATATAGAAATGGTGGAAGAAATTCCATCTCTTATTGACCACGGGTCTGAAGGCATCGGGCTTTACAGGACAGAATTCTTGTATCTTAACAGAAAAGACCTTCCCACCGAAGATGAGCATTTCAAAGTTTATAGGGATGTGGTTGAAAGGGTTTCGCCTCACCCTACAATTATCCGCACGCTTGATATCGGCGGGGATAAATTTTTGTCCCAGATGGAGCTTGCCCCTGAGATGAACCCTGCTATGGGACTCAGAGCAATAAGATTTTGCCTTAAAGAGCCGGATATCTTCAAGACTCAGCTCAAGGGAATACTTAGGGCAAGCGTATTCGGGAATCTTAAAATAATGTTTCCCATGATATCAGGTGTTGAGGAGCTTCGAAAGGCAAAGGCCATTATGGAGGAGGCCAAGCAAGAGCTGAGGAGCCAAGGCGTTGCATTTAATCCCAAGATATTTGTTGGCGCTATGATAGAGGTTCCGTCTGCCGCTATTATTGCTGATATACTTGCCAAAGAGGTGGATTTTTTTTCCATAGGCACCAATGACCTTCTTCAGTATTCCCTTGCCATAGACAGAGTAAATGAACATGTGGCGTATCTATATGAGCCTTTGCACCCGGCGGCGCTCAGGGTTATAAAAAATATAACGGATGCCGCCCACAATGCCGGTATTGCCGTAGGTGTATGCGGAGAGATGGCAGGCGAGCCGGAATATGCGTTGATTTTGTTGGGGCTCGGATTAGATCAGCTAAGCATGAATGCCCTTTCTATTTTAAAGGTGAAGAAGATAGTCAGATCTATTAAATATGCGGAGGCAAAAGAGATAGCAAAGGCTGCACTCGTATTTTCTACAGCAAATGAGGTAGAAAATTTCATAATGGATGAGATGAAGAAGAGGTTCCCGGAGGAATATAGTTAAATATGGAGCGAGCCAACCGTGTTGGCGTAAAAAAACGGCGACATGGTCGCCTTGTTCCAATACAATAAAGGAGACAATGAATGGCAAAGATAACACCGTTTAGAGGCATGCTTTACAATCCAAAGAAGGCAGGGGATTTAAATCTGGTGATGGCGCCCCCCTACGATGTAATCTCACCGGCATATCAGGATGAGCTTTACAAAAGGCATCCTCATAATATCATAAGGCTGATACTTGGTAAAACATCGCCAGGCGATGCTGCCGGCAATAACAGATATTCACGGGCTGCTGCGGATTTTAAGAAATGGCAGGATCAAGGCATTCTTGTTAGAGATGAGAAACCCGTCATATACTATTATGTGCAGGTTTATAAATTGAAGGGCGACCAGAGAAAGGCAAGAAAAGGTTTTATAGCGCTGGCAAAATTGGAGGAGTTCGGCAAAGGAGGCATACATCCTCATGAAAAGACTCTTGCCGGGCCAAAGGCCGACAGGCTCAAGCTCATGGAGACGTGCAATGCGAACTTTAGCTGCATATTTTCCTTATATTCCGAGCCAAAGAAGACCGCCAATAAACTTTTGGAAGATTGCTGTTTAACCGGCGCGCCCATTATCGATGTTAAAGATGATGACGACGTGGAGAGCAAGGTATGGAGGATTAGCAATCAAGAAACTATAAAAAAGATTATAGAAATGATGTCTGACAAGCCGTTGTTTATAGCAGACGGCCACCACAGGTATGAAACTGCCTTGAATTACAGAAATATGATGAAGGAAAAAATACCCCCCCCCGCCCCCCCCTTTGCCAAAGGGGGGGAGAGGGGGGGTTACACAGGCAAAGAGGCATTTAACTATGTGATGATGTATTTCTCAAATATGGATGATGAAGGCATGACAATAATGCCGACCCATCGCATAATACACAGTATTCCAAAGTTTAATCCAAAGGCGTTTCTGGTAAACTGCTCCCACTTTTTTGATATTGAAGAGGTTAAATGGGACAGCAATATTGAGGTAAGGGTCAGAAAAGAGTTTTATAAAAGGATGGAGGATAGCGGGGCAAGGCTGCCCAGTTTTGGCCTTTATATAAACGGCATTGATTCGTATTTTGCTCTTGCATTAAAGCAAAAGGATACTATGGATAAGGTGTTTGGGAGCTCCATCCCTGATGTGTTTAAATCCCTTGATGTGACGGTTCTTCATGCGCTCATATTAAACAATATTCTCGGAATAAGCAGCGCGGCTCAGGAAAATCAGACAAATCTGGTTTATGTCAAGGGCCTGGATGATGCAATTGAAGAGGCGAAAAAGGATGGAAGGCAGATGGCGTTTCTTTTAAACCCGACAAAGATAGAGCAGGTAAAGGCGGTTGCAACAGC
>CAZVZI010000066.1:0-2271 GCA_964631455.1 uncultured Thermodesulfobacteriota bacterium
GGTCTAAACTCCTTCAGGGGTTTGAGGTTGATCTGAAGGGTGTGTTTTAGCAGCCACAAAATCGGATAACCTGCAATATACAAGGAGATTGTAAGGAGTCAAGGTTTCACGGCAGAGGCAATTGCAGTTGAAAATTTTCTACAATTGTGGTGAATACTTTCAAGAAAATTCAATGTAGGGGCGGCCCTTGTGGCCGCCCGAAGCGGGAGGGGGCAAGCCCCTCCCCTACAAAAAGATAGGTATTTTCAGATGAAAAGAGAGGCTTTAAGATATTTAGAGAATGCAAAGGAGATACTGCGCAAGTCTCCAATTGAAGATAATAGATACACAGATGTTAAGTATGTAAAGACAGCATGTGGTGTCGCTTATCTTGGGGTGTTAGAGGCAATAAACGAGGCATTGCTGAAAAAGGGGCTGTCAAAGAAGGAACTGCCAAAGAAGGTGGAGGAATATAGAAAGGCGCTGCAGAAATATGTATCAGCGCATAATGGCAAACTATTGCGGGAGTTTGATGACATCTATGATGAGTTGCATATTGCCGGATACTACAGGGGGCTGTTGCATAATGCCAATGCTATCAAAGACTACCTCAAGGCAGCAAAGGACTTTATAGGTAAACTGCATTGAAAAATCAAGGACAATGAATTTTTCCCTGTCTGTTGTAGTCAGGCAGGGTCAAGAATGTTTTGTCAGTAAAGAGGTCGCAGCATGGCACACATCTTGCTCATTCATTCATTCATTCATTCATTCATTCATTCATTCATTTTTAACCATCGTTGTAAACATCAATTCAAAAAAATATTTTCAGAAAAGGCAGGCTGATTTATCGGTCTGCCTTTCTTTTTTGTTTTTTGCGGTGAAAAGCTAAAGGAAATTGGGATGTGTCCCCAATTTCCCCCCAATTTCCCCCGAGAAGGATGAGGCCGCATTTACAGAGGCTGCTGGTAACTATCGGGCGGCAGCAGTCAAACCAACATTGCCGGAGGATGCCCGCAAGTTCAAGGTACAGGCCGAGTTTGCTTTCGGCAAAAAAGAGTTCGAGGGCGCGGCTGCGCGCTACAAAGAGGCGCTGGACGCGGTTCCATGGTGGCCGGAGGGACGCTTCAACCGCGCCCTCATCCTTGGCGAACTGTCCCGCTACAGCGATGCGATTAAGGAGATGAAAAGGTATCTGACGCTTGTCCCCGATGCTACCAATGCCCGCGCCGCGCAGGATAAGATATATCAGTGGGAAGGCGAACTGAAGTAGCTGTTTTTAAATCTCCTTTAGTAACGTAGGGTGGGCTGCTCCCACCAAAATAGAGGAAAAATGAAACGAAAAATATTTAATAAGAAGGTCATTACAATGAGCCATCGCATGATAGTTGCAGTTACCATTTGTATCATATTCATATCTGCGGGTTGTTCTAACAAACTTCACGAGACCATTAGAGAGTTGGGTTATACGCCCATTGCCTTGCCATCGACCGCATACCAGCCCGGTAAAGTCGTATCTATTGTTAAAAACGACCCCTTCCAAGCCAACACTGTCTGCGAATACGGAAGCTATATCGGTTCACCCTTGGCAGCAAAAGACGAGGCGGCTTCTCTTGCGGCCAGCGCAAAACTGACTAACACTTTCACATTTGGCGCCGATTTCTTAAAGCAAATTGAAGGAAACGTTGGCTATAGTTCTATCAAGGATATTAAAGTCACGCTCACTAACGTTTCAGTCGAAGAAATTCCTGACAATATCGTATTATCAGGAATCCATTATCAAGAGCTAGGCTGTACTCAGGCCATACAAAACATACAGAACCGTGATTATCTCGGTTTCCTTCAGAACACATTGAAAGCAGATGCAACATATAGTATAGCTTTTGATCAAAAAGCCAATATAGATATTGCAGCGCAACGAGAATTATTACGTGGGTTCGCTGTCAAGCTAGGAGTGGCATACCAAGATGAAAGTAGTAACCAAATAAGCGGGAAAAATCTCTATTGGGGTGTAAAACCTTCGAGAAAGGATTTAGTTCGGACACCTTTGCGAATAACCGGTTTGCAATTGCTTGACGAAACATATGTTGACCGAAGTGGCAACAAACCTGTGGTAACGGATTTACGCCCACGGCGAACAACTAGTTTTCATTATAAAAATGCGGATAATTTATTAATCGCTATTATATTTACGATAGAAGGTTACGGAGTGGATAGAAACTCAGCCATCGATATAGATGAGACAATATCAATTCAAGCTTCAGATGGTCGAGAATTGGCCAAAACTTCATTACC
>CAZVZI010000066.1:2281-6055 GCA_964631455.1 uncultured Thermodesulfobacteriota bacterium
CAGATGCCAAACGTTCAAAGAGTCGGCATTGAAAAGGTTAAAAAATATCTCAATATTCCAGAAGACTCACCGAACATTCCTATACCATACATTGCTATTGTCCATAAATTTAAGTATGATGAAATTCCAAATGGGCAAGGAAACGTCGTAATCTCAATTACTGATAAAAACTCCAATGCAATAGTTGAGAAATTGCTTGTCATCCAAGTCGCTCGCGATTAAAGAAGAATCGCACCCCTTTGCCCTCCACAACCTACCCTCTCGCCGTAAAAAACAAGTATTCATCAGGGCGTATGCATGCGCGCCTGCAAACCATTTTCTCACTAAAGACAATTCAATCATTCAGCCGTTATGCCGTTTCTATATGCCCCGATAAAGCCGGTCAATACTCTACTGTTGCATTGATAAGAGAGGGTATGCTATAAAAATACAGTTGCAGGATTCTTTCTTGACGCTGATTTTTTGCGGTTTGAATCATACACAACGATTGGAGACATCACCACATGAGGAGAGTTTGATTTTACCAGACATGCCTTTAAACGAACGGTTGAACGGAATATCAGCGAGATTGAGATAAGAGAAGCCGGTGAAAAGCGGAGGGTATTGAAGATTATCCTGATGATAAATATTCGCCGAGCTGTCTGCTTTTGGGTTTTACAAAATCCGGGAGACCCTTGCATATACAGGCGTCATACGCCGATACGGAATTGGTAAAAATAATCACAATCTATGAGCCTGATGAAACCGAGTGGACTGATAACTATTCAAGAAGGAGGATATAGCTATGTTTAAATGTCATGTATGTAATTCAACGGAATTCAGAGAAGATGTTGTTGATGAAATTTTTGATATTGAAGGCAAGCATGTTTTGGTTGAACAAATTCCCGCAAAGGTTTGCGGAAGATGCGGCGAGATGACCTTTGGCCGTGAAACAACGGAAAGAATCAGACCTTTGCTTCATGGAGAAGGGAAGACAAAGAAAACTATAACCATTGATGTTTTTGCTTATGAAACATCAATGGGTTTTTAGACGGTTGAGTTGGTTTTTCAACCCAACGGTTTATTTAAAGTAATTATAGCCTGAAGGCAAAAGATGAAAGGGAGACATTTACATCATGTTAGGCACAGCATTAAAAAAGATATTTGGAAGCAAAAACGAGCGGGAATTAAAAAAGATTCAGCCTGTTGTTGAAAAGATAAACAGCCTTGAGCCTGATATGCAGAAGCGGACGGATGCTGAATTGGCGGCGTTTACGCCGAAATTCAAAGATCGGCTTAAAAACGGCGAAACACTGGATGCTATTCTGCCTGAGGCATTTGCCGTGGTGCGGGAGATGTCAAAGCGTAAACTCAACATGAGGCATTTCGATGTTCAGCTTATGGGCGGCATGGTTCTGCATCAGGGAAAGATTTCCGAGATGAAGACAGGCGAGGGCAAAACCCTTGTGGCAACGTTGCCGCTTTATCTGAATGCGTTGGAGGGCAAAGGCTGTCATCTTATTACGGTCAATGATTATCTGGCAAAGAGAGACACGCAGTGGATGGGGCCGCTCTACCACAGCCTCGGCCTGTCCATCGGCGTTATACAGCATGATGCCTCATTTCTATACGACCCGACTTATTCACCAAAGGACGAACGTTTTTATCATTTGAGGCCGTGCAGCCGCAGGGAGGCATATCAGGCGGATATCACCTACGGCACGAACAATGAATACGGATTCGATTATCTGCGCGACAATATGAAGTTTTCGCTTGAAGAATATGTGCAGAGGGAGCTTCACTTTGCAATCGTTGACGAAGTTGACTCCATCCTAATAGATGAAGCGCGGACTCCGCTTATAATCTCAGGCCCTGCAGAGGAATCAACGGATAAATATTATAC
This sequence comes from uncultured Thermodesulfobacteriota bacterium, assembly GCA_964631455.1. GTDB lineage: Bacteria > Desulfobacterota > GWC2-55-46 > UBA9637 > UBA9637 > JACRNJ01. The sequence goes on from CAZVZI010000066.1 coordinate 4,164, forward strand.
AATTGACAGGATAATTCCGGGCTTGAAAAAAGATGAACATTTCACGGTTGATGAAAAGGCAAGACAGGTTATTTTGACTGAGGAAGGGGTTGAAAAGGTTGAGCGGCTTTTGAATATAGAGAACCTCTACGACCCGCTCCAGATTGAAACGTTGCATCATGTGAATCAGGGTTTGAGGGCGCATGTGCTCTTTCACTTAGATGTTGATTATGTTGTGAAGGATGACCAGGTTATTATCGTGGATGAGTTCACCGGAAGGCTCATGCCAGGAAGGCGCTGGAGCGACGGGCTTCATCAGGCAATTGAGGCAAAGGAAAAGGCAAAAATAGAAAACGAGAACCAGACCCTTGCCACCATCACATTCCAGAACTATTTCAGGATGTATAAAAAACTTGCCGGTATGACCGGAACAGCTGACACAGAGGCGGCGGAGTTTCATGCAATCTATAAACTTGAAGTCATGATTATGCCGCCCAACAAGCCCATGAGCAGGACTGACCATGCGGATTTAATCTATAAAACAGAGAAGGAAAAATTTAATGCAGTCATACGAGAGGTAGAGGAATGGCATGAAAAGGGGAGGCCTGTGCTGGTCGGCACTATCTCCATAGACAAGTCTGAGAAGCTGGCGGGCCTGCTTGCAAAGCGCGGGGTCAGGCATCATGTGCTGAACGCAAAGCATCATGAAAAAGAGGCTGAGATAATAGCCCAGGCAGGCAGGGTTGGCGCTGTGACTCTCTCAACTAACATGGCCGGAAGGGGAACGGATATTATACTCGGCGGAAATCCTGAGGCAATGGCATCGCAGAAGGCGGGCAAGGACGATACTACAGAGGAATATAAATCCGCTCTGGAGGCTGCGCGCAAGGTTTGCGAAGACGATAAAAAACAGGTCATTGACTTGGGCGGCCTGCATATTATCGGCACGGAAAGGCATGAATCGAGAAGGATAGACAACCAGCTTCGCGGACGCGCAGGAAGGCAAGGCGACCCTGGTTCGTCAAGATTTTATCTCTCTCTGGAAGACGACCTGCTCCGCATATTCGGTTCGGACAGGATTTCCTCCATCATGGACAGGCTCGGCATGGAAGAGGATGTGCCGATTGAGCATGGTCTTGTCAGCAAGGCAATAGAAAATGCCCAGAAAAAAGTAGAGGCGCATAACTTCGATATAAGAAAGCACCTGCTTGAGTATGACGATGTAATGAACCAGCAGAGAGTGGTTGTTTACAAATACCGGCGGCAGATCCTCGGCCAGGAAGGGCTGAAGGACATGGTAACAGATTTCATCGACGATATGGCAGAGGAAATCGGATTTACCTATGTTGATGAAAAGACGCATCCTGAAGAATGGGATGTAAAGGCGATAAAGGATGCGGTTTACAAACAATTTGATGCGCAGCTTGACGATAAGCTGTTTGAGGAAATCCAATCGCGGGATGCCTTGATAGACTGTATTGCAGATGAGGCAAAGAAGACATACCAGAAAAAGCTGGAATCAATAGGCGCAGAGTCATTTCAGCATCTTGAAAAGGTTGTAATGCTGCACACATTGGACACGCTCTGGAAAGACCATCTGCTTGCAATGGACCATCTGAAAGAAGGCATAGGGCTTCGCGGCTACGGCCAGAAAAATCCTCTGCAGGAATATAAAAAAGAAGGGTTTGATCTTTTTCAAGATATGATATTCAGGCTGAAACAAGAGGTATGCGAGAGATTGTTTAAGGTTCAAATTGCAAGGGAAGAACAGGTCGCAGGCCTTGAGCCTGTAAAAAGGCCGCAGAGATTTGTATTGAGCAGAGGCGAGGAACATCAGGGGCAAGGGCCTGCCCCTGCAGGCTTTAAGCAGGGGGCCATGGGCAAGGGGCAGGAAGAAAAACCTAAGCCGGTTC
>CAZVZI010000066.1:6065-6592 GCA_964631455.1 uncultured Thermodesulfobacteriota bacterium
AGGAACGAGCCGTGTCCGTGCGGAAGCGGGAAGAAGTATAAGAAGTGCTGCGGGAAGTGACATGAAAATCTCAAACCTCAAATCTCAAATAAAAAATCCCCTCACCTTAATCCTCTCCCCCAAGGGGAGAGGGAAGGGTGAGGGGATTTTTGTCCCCGGCTTCAAGGCTGCCGGCATTTCGTGCGGCGTCAAGAAGAACGGCAATAAAGACCTTGCTTTGATATATTCGGAAACGCCTGCTGTTGCTGCCAGTGTGTTTACAAAGAATAAAGTCAAGGCCGCGCCTGTTTTGTTTGATATGCAGAGGATTAAAAAAGGTCTGTGTCAGGCAATAATTGTAAACAGCGGAAATGCCAATGCCTGCACAGGCAAGAAAGGCATGGAAGATGCGGCGCGGATGGTTGCGGCAGTTGAATATGGGCTTGGAATAAAACAGGGTCTCGCAATGGTTTCGTCAACAGGCGTTATCGGGCAGAGGCTTCCGATTGGCAGGGTGGGAAAGGGGATTCCAAAACTTGCCGCGTCCC
>CAZVZI010000066.1:6602-7860 GCA_964631455.1 uncultured Thermodesulfobacteriota bacterium
AAAAATGCAGGATAGGCGGAAAAGAGATTTCCATTCTCGGCATCGCCAAGGGCGCGGGAATGATATGCCCAAATATGGCTACTATGCTGGTGTTTATGGCAACCGATGCGGCAATAGAACAAAAGACTTTGCAAGCGATGTTGAAAAAAGCGGTCGATAATTCGTTTAACTCTATTACCGTTGACGGGGATACATCTACAAATGATACTGTGTTGATATTGGCAAATGGGATAGCAGGCAATGAAAAACTCAAAGCTCAAAACTCAAAGCTCAAAACTTTTCAGGCTATGCTTGAAAGGGTTTGTCAGAGTCTTGCAAAGATGATTGTCATGGACGGCGAGGGCGCGACAAAGCTGTTGGAGTTTAATGTTAGCGGCGCAAAGACGGATAAAGACGCAAAAAAGGTTGCGGAGACCGTTGCCAATTCTCCGCTTGTGAAGACGGCTTTTTTTGGCGAGGATGCAAACTGGGGAAGGATAATGGCTGCAATAGGCCGTTCAGGCGCGGATCTGAAACAAGAAAGGATAAATATATATTTTAATGATGTCCCTGTTGTAATAAAGGGGCAAGGGGCAAGGGGCAAGGGGCAAGAAATGAAGGCAGCAAAGGCTGTTAAAGAAAAAGAGATTTGCATAAAGATTGAGATGGGTTTGGGCAAAGGTAAAAAGACAGTTTGGGCAAGCGATCTGTCGTATGAGTATGTGAAGATAAATGCGGCGTATAGGAGTTAGAAACAGAGTCATAGAGTCAAAGAGTCAGAGAGTCATAGTAAAAATAGATTCTTTGCCCCTGTGACTCTATGACTCGTTGACCCTGTTTTACGGAGGTTTTATGCAAGGTTTGGCAAAAGAGGCGGACAGATGGTTCAGGCAGGCAGAGAATGATTTGAAGGCAGCGCAGTGGTGCGAACAGGGCGGCTTTTATGCGCAGGCCTGTTTCTGGGCGCAGCAGTCCGCGGCAAAGACATTAAGGGCGCTTTTGTTTATGAATAAAGAGGATACAAAAGAGACACGTTCCGTAAGCGAGCTTCTTGAAAGATGTCTCACCTATGATGAGGATTTCAAACCAATAGTTGAGCATGGCAGCAGGCTGGACATATATTACAAAACAACCCGTTACCCCGACAGCCTCCCAGGCGGCATACCGGCCGAGATTATCTCTGCCAGAGATTCCAAAGAGGCGATAAAGATTGCATTAGATATTTTTACCCTCGTGGAGGAAAAGAGAAAGGCATATGTGCCGGAAGTAATGTGAAACA
>CAZVZI010000067.1:0-7831 GCA_964631455.1 uncultured Thermodesulfobacteriota bacterium
GTCATAGAGTCAGAGCTTTTTTGTTTTTTCTTTGACCCTTTGACTCTTTGACTCTCTGTTGCTGTCTTACCCCTTCCACTCCACCACTATATTTACAAAGTTAAACGGCGGCGCCGGGCCCACATATTTTATCTTCAGCCTTTTGCCGTGGGCTGCATCAAACCCTTCTACCATGTTGTCAAATTCCTTTATCCGTGTCATGCCAACTAAAAATGCCGCATTTAAAACCATATTATCTCCATAGACCTGATTAGAGCGGGTATCTGCAGAAATAGTCTTTAAGGAGTTCATCATCTTATCTGCCTCTGCCTCTTTTTTTCTCTTTAATCTTGCCTGCACCATCTTACCCAGGTTAATTCTGTCGCCATAAGTCTTGCCAGACGGCATTGCTGCTGTCTTATCCCTCAACCGTTTAATCTCCTCATCTTCCTGCAATATCTCCTGAAAGACTGCGTCTATATCCTTCCACACAACCTTAATCCCCAATTCTATCTTATTGTCCATATCCCTTAATAGTTTCTTAAACTCTTCATATCTTTTTCTCAAAAGCCCCCGGATATCTTCTATACTATCGGCAATGGTAGAAAACCTCACAGGAAGCACTGTCCAGTCCTTCATAACCCTTTCAATGACCCTCTGATGCGCCAGCAGATTCTCTCTGTTGAGGGTATATTTGATCACAGGGGTTTTGCTGATAACACAGGAGATTGCCTCATGGCCTATTGTAGTAACCGCATCGCCTCTCCCGCCTATGCCGATATCCCCGAAGTTTATCGCCTCATCTGTTCCAATGATGCAGTATAGGTAAATACCTTCCACTATTATCTCCGCCTTTTCCAAAAATCTGCCTCCCCTCCAAGATCGGATACTCGGGGGTCTATCCTCTTCCCCAGCGCCCTTGCCCTTTCCCTTGCCATAAGGGTTCTGGCAACACGCCATAGAGATGCTGAGTTAAGCCTTGTGTTTTTGCCTTTCACCCTTGTCTCCATTTCATAAGATTTCCAATCCATCTCTTTCTCCTTTTTAATAATCCATGACCATTGCCTTTAAAAAGGACTCTGGCGCCGCATTCCGGCGCAATTTATTCTTGTTCGCACCTGTCTGCGTGCGGACACGCACAGGCAGGTGTTTGAATTGTATCGGCGCAGATTGTTCCATCTTTTCTATCTCCCTTTTGAGGTCTTTAATCTCCGCCTCTATATTCATTTTTCTCTTATCAATAGTGTGCATCTCATGTTCCAGCCTCGTCTTTTTCATGCTCATGCCAAAAAGCCCGAGATAGTCTTTGCCCTTGCGCCTGAGCATGGAGCGGATTTTTGCCCTCTGACCGGTCTTTATATCAGAGATCCCCCGTGTTTTTCCGGACATGGTTTAATCCTCCTTAAAATGCTTATCTGATATCTTTGCGCCTGTGTATCCTACTGCGGGAGCAGGTTTGCAACCTGCTCCCTAAATTTCGTATGTGCTGCATACGAATTATTTGGGTTCAAGTTACAAACTTGAACCCGCCAAAGGTCAAGTCTCAGCTTAATGGAGACTCAGCGGCTTCCTCTCCGTCATAAATCCTTTGTTTAACCCTGAAACCTGACCCGTTTCCGCAGTGCTTATTTATGAGTTTTTCTATCAATTCCCCAACCTTTTTCGTGCTGGCCTTTGACCCGACCCTGCTGGTCTCGGAAGAAAGGACATCCGCGCATATATCCCTGAATATCCTGTTTTCCGCATCCACAGCGCCCTTTCTTATCTTGAGTGTCTTTGCTATCATGATGCACCCCCTCACAGTGGGCGCAAACTCGCATTTGCCTGAATCCCTTAAAGCCCTTACGATTTCCACTATCTTTCCGGCTCCCCTTTTTTCCAGTCCTGACTTTGCAACGGTTATCTCAACCTCTGTCTCCCTGTCCGGGTGGTCAAGGTCAAGGGTAACCATCCTGTCCCTTAGCGCGTCCTGACTCCTGTAAACACCCGCATACTCTTCCGGGTTGCTCGTAAATATCGCCGTGAAGTTTGGGTCAACCTTGAGATACCCTTCCCCTTCCCTTGAACAAGGCATATCCATCATCTTTTCCTGAAGCACAGAAAGCAGGACATTATTAGCCTCGGGCCTTGACCTTGTAAATTCATCATAGATGAGGGTGAAACCGTATTTGCAGGCAACGGTGAGGCGGTTGTCAACCCATGTCTTCTGCATGTGCTCATCTGTTTTAAGGACAGAGTGAATGAAGTTGTCAACCACCATCCTCTTCCTGTATCCGTGCTGCCCGCCCACCAGATCCGAAGTAGAGTGCTCCTCGTCGCCGTGTATGATGATGACAGGTCTTCCGACCTTTGAAGCGAGATGCATGGCAAGGGTTGTCTTGCCTGTGCCGGATGCGCCTCTGAAATGGACGGGAAAGCCCGCGGCAATATAGGCAAGCGCCCGTTCCGTAATATCGCGGACATAACCGGTCTCCACAAAGTTTGGAAGCCTTCGGGGCTCAAGCACAGTTGTAAATTCTCCAATTGACATGATAAATACCTCCCATAACCTTTCTTGCCCTTACCATGAGCCTGCCGAACCTTCACAGTCTTCCCCGTCTTCTTCCCCCTCTTTGACTGTGGCGGGTTCAGGTTTGCAACCTGAACCTTCTGTTTCGTAATTACCAACTTATTTGGGTTCAATTTGCAAAATTGAACCCGCAAGAATACCTACCTTAACCTTTCTTGCCCTTACCATGAGCCTGCCGAACCTTCACAGTCTTCCCTGTCTTCTTCCCCCTCTTTGACTCCATTATATCTGCGAGGTTGCGCCATGCGCCTGCCGCGTCTTCCTGCTCCTTTTTGAAGCCATCTATAATACCTTTGAAGCCGTCGAGCATACCTGAGACCTCTTTTTTAATGTTAGAAACAGATGTCTTCCTCTCATCATCCATACGATGAAATTCGGAAAGCATATCCAATGTCTGCTGCCTGATGGAGGCAAGTTCTCCAACCCTCGCGTCATACGAAGCTGTTATATCCTGTGCCAGTGATCTCATACCTTCTGCATTTGACATAATTAGTTTCCTCCTTTGTGTTTGGTTAGACATGATGGGGACAGCCCCCGATAGATTCAGTCGGGGGTCAAATCCGTCCCCAATGTCCCGCTCTCTTACCCCTTAAAGCGCCTAAGCTGCGGCTGCTTCAGTTGCCGTGAGACCAACTGCCTCGGCATACTTGAGGAAGGTCTCAACAGATGCGACAACAACTCTGGCCTCTATTGCCAGAATCTCGATGCCCACAAGGGATACCCTTGCCCATGCGTCGATGACCACGCCCTTGTCCAGTATCCGGTCTATCACCTCTACCAGGCTGGATGATGCCATGCTTTTTTCTACTGCCATGATAATCACCTCCTTTTTGTATTTGCTATACTGAGCGTCATAACTTTGCATACCTCCGTTGCCTGCCTGTGCGTTGCACGCAGACAGGCCTCTCGGCTCGCAGCGGCTTGGTCTGCTTTATTCTGACGCTCTGTATAAACTTGAATTATATGAAAAGCAAATTCCATGCCATGTATGGATGAGACGGGATGGTTGGCTGTAAAGCGTGGGAAATAGCCGATTTGCAGGGATTGGTATTTTCTGAAGATATGCGGCAGCGCCAAAGATATATGGCATCTGCGCCATAACTATAGAATATATTCTATGGAATATATTCTATAAAAAACAGTAAAACCTCTTAATCTTTTAACCTAATTATAGCCTTTTATTAGCCTGTATCCCTAAATTCTTAATTTTATAGTGGAGGGTCTTGTAATCTATGTTTAAGAGTTTTGCCGCCTTGCTCTTGTTTCCATTTGTTGTCTTCAGCGCATGTTGAATCGCCGACCTCTCCGCCTCTGCCGTTGCTTTATTGGAAACATCTCTCAATGTTATGGCTGGTTCAGCTCTATCAACATCTTCCATATTATCCGCCCTTGTTTTAAGAGCCATCTGTTCCGGTCCAATGACATTATCTGCCAGAAGCGCAGCCCTTCTGACAGTGTTCCTCAACTCCCTGACATTTCCCGGCCATGGATAATTGACAAGGAGTTCCATTGCCTCATCAGAGAATTTCAAGGATGTCTTTTTCAATTCTCCGCAGGCATCCCTGACAAATCTCTCTGCAAGAAAAATGATATCTTCCTTTCTCTCACGGAGGGGCGTCAGTATTATACAGAACTCGTTCAAACGGTGAAAAAGATCAATCCTAAACCTCTCGTCAGCATTGAGGCATATATTGGATGCTGCAATAATCCTCACATCTATGTCAATATGTCTTTCACTCCCCACAGGATGGATTCTTTTCTCTTCAAGGGCGCGGAGAAACTTGCCCTGACTGGATAAAGACAGATTGGAAATCTCGTCCAGAAAAAGCGTGCCGTTATTTGCAAGCGCAAAGCACCCCTCTTTATCGCGATGCGCCCCTGTAAATGCGCCTTTTTTATGTCCAAAAAATTCGCTCTCTATCAGGGACTCGGAGAGTGCGCCGCAGTCAACAGCTATAAACGGTTTATCGCGCCTTTTGCTCTGTTTGTGGATGGCATGGGCAATCAATTCTTTACCGGTTCCTGTTTCACCCTCTATGATGACTGTGTAATCCGTTTCTGCCACCTGATTGATCTTTTGAACCATCGTCTGTATATAGCCGCTATTGCCCATAAGTCCAAACAGGGCCTCACCTTCATCAATCAATTGACACATCTGATTTATAAGTCTTGCCTTTTTCATCGTTGTATATTCTCATCCCGTAAAAAATTAAAGTCTATTTTTGGGTCATCTCATGTCAGATATTCTATTTTTATATCCTCCGGCAATCTTTTATCCACCTTATGGGCAATGCCGATAAAAAGGATGCCTGTCTCCCCTTCCGCAAGGCATTCACTTATTCTTCCCGCTATATAGCCATCCCTCTCCGAGAGAAGCAGCGCGCCTATCTCTCTATACTTTTCCAATCTTTCTCTGCCGTCTTCGACCCCTACCTCCTTTACTATATCCTTTACATGATTATATTCTCTGATGAGGAGCTGGGGGTCTTCTGTTCCTATAAGCCGCGCCCCTTTTTCTATTAAATCAAGGAGGAGTTTATAATTCGCGCTCCCCTTTTCAGCCAGTTCTCTGACTATGTCCAGTTCTTTACCGCTCTTGGGCAAACCGTCCTGAAATAACTTCACCTTTTTATAATCCAGATTTAATCTTTCCAGCCTCATCCCTATCTCATTCCAGAGTTCGTCTGCAGCATTCAGATATTCCCTCCATTTATCCTCGCCGAATTTTGCGATATACTCCTCTTTGAGCCTGTCTGCGAGAGAGCCCATGTCTATCTCGCCGTGGATAATCGGTATGTATATAAGCCTTCGCATAACAGAGTTTATTTAATCTTAACCCTTATTTGTTTGTAAGTAATAGCAGGAAAATTCAGTTTGTCAATTTACAAGGATATTGCATCTATGGCAGGATTTTTTAAAGGGAGTCAGAATTGGTGAAAGCAAGCTCACGGAGGTCAACCTCATAAAGCGTATGGTGATGAAGCGGTGCATCTACGACGTTGACCTCAATGAAATGGCGGTTGAGTTTGCAAAGCTTTCGCTATGGCTTGATTCGTTTACCCCCGGAGCGCCCTTGAGTTTTGTTGAATCTCTTGCATCAAACAGCGATTTATGTCAGAATAAAAAACATGGAAAGGCAGACGAACGTAAAAAACCTTCAACAGAGTCTGGCAAAATGGCGGGAAAGACACGGGGATATAAAATCTCTGAGGAAGGCATATCAGGAGAAGGTTCTGGACTGGGTGGTAAAGTCCATGGAGTTCGAGAGGGAACCGGTAAGCAGGGAGCGGTTGGCGCAACTCCTTTATCCGGCAAAAGAGAGAAGAGGTGATTGTCATGGAAACTAAAACTGTGTATGAAGAAGAAATTTTAAAAGAGATACGGAATCTTTCCGAACCTTTGCAGGGGAAATTGTTTAAAATTATTCATCTTCTGAATCAAGAGATTATAAGACCTGAATATGATGAAAAACTTGCGACAAAAGAATTTTTGTCAATATGCGGCACATGGGAAGATGACAGAACAGCGGAAGAGCAAATAAAAGGCATTTATTCCAGCAGGAAATCTACAGCAAGAACAGGGGATATTTTTTGAAATATCTTTTAGACACGGATAGTTGTGTTTACTTGCTCAACGGAAATGAAGCCCTCAAAAAGAGAGTTGAGAAAATCGGCGTCTATTCTTTGGCTGTAAGCAACAGTGTTCTTGCCGAGTTGTACTTCGGGGCTTATAATTCCAAGAAGGTTGAAGAAAATCTAAAACGAATTGAATTGTTTAAAAAGAATCTGACTGTTTTATCCGACAGCGAAGAATCTGCTAAAGAGTTTGGAAAGATTAAAGCCAATCTAAAATCAAAAGGCAAAATAATAGAAGATTTCGACATCCTGATTGCCAGCATATCTATTGTCCATCACTGCATACTGATAACAAACAATACAGAACATTTTAGCAGGATTGATAACTTGCCAATACAGAACTGGTTGGACAAAAATAGTTCTGACAAAGAGATGTAACGCAACTGGAGTTTTTTTTAAAAGATAGAAGGTTTTGCCTTTGTGAAAGGATTAAGGTAAACTAATTGGCAAGGAGGCAGAAATGAAAGAAAACCTTCAACATACTATCAAGGCATTTATCCGAATGGGGGAGAAATATTATATTGCTGAATGTCTTGAAATACCTGTAGTAACACAGGGAAAAACCATTGACGAAACGGCAGAAAATCTCAAGGAAGCGGTAGCGCTCCATTTAGAAGGAGAAGACCTTAAAGAACTCGGTATTGCTCCCAATCCGACACTGCTGATAACTATGGAAATGGAGCCTATGGCTGATGTCGCCTAAGTTGAAACGGCTTTCAGGTAAAGAAGTTGTTTCAATCCTTTCAAAATTCGGATTCTCCGTGTATTCACAAAGAGGCAGCCATGTGAAGTTAAGGAGAACCTCGTCTTCCGGCGAGACTCAATCCCTGACAATTGTAATGCATGATGAGATTGATGTAGGCACATTGCGCGCTATTATACGACAGGCAAGCCGTTTTATTCCAGAAGACCAACTCAAAAAAGAATTCTACTCCGATTGATTTTAGATTAAAAAAAACCGGACAATAAGAAAAAAGCTGATAAGGCGGCGAAGATTTACAGGCAGCCTTTTTATTGTATTGTCCATTTACCTATGCTATAAAACTTTTCTATGGAAGAATATAAAAAGGCGTTTGACACCTATCTGTCCGTAGAAAAAAATGCCTCAAAATATACGAGGGAGAATTATATAAGAGATGTAACGCAGCTTGAGAATTTTTTGAAAGAGCGGGGGCTTTGTCTTAACGGCGAAAGGGTGGATGCCGGAAAGATAGATGAAAATTACATTAGGTTATTTTTGGGCAATCTTTATAAAGCCCATAAAAAGGCGTCCATTGCGAGAAAGCTGGCTTCCGTCAAGGCATTTTTCAGGTTTTTGGTCAAAAAAGAAATCTTACAAAAAAATCCGTGCGGGCTTCTTTCCACACCTAAAATAGAAAAATATCTGCCCACGGTTTTGACGGTGGATGAGGCAAAGGGGCTTGTGGAGGCAGGAAACGGTCAGGAGTCAAAGAACAAAAAAACTATCACTGCGTTAAGAGACAGGGCAATTCTTGAGGTTTTGTATTCAGCGGGCATACGAGTGAGCGAATTGGCAGGGCTTAACATGAAGGATGTTGACATTGGTTCTGGAATAATAAAGGTCATTGGAAAAGGGAATAAGGAAAGAATTGCAATACTCGGTGAAAAGGCGCAGGAGGCGTTGAGG
>CAZVZI010000068.1:0-7827 GCA_964631455.1 uncultured Thermodesulfobacteriota bacterium
GCCGATGACTCTTCCCTTTGCGCTCACAATGCCGGCCGTCACCGTATGGCCAAGGCCAAACGGATTTCCTATGGCCATGACCCACTCGCCTATCTGAAGGCTGTCGGAATCTCCAAGCGCAGCAACAGGAAGATCGCCGTTTGCGTCAATCTTTATAAGCGCCACATCCAATCTTACATCCTTGCCCACAACTTTTGCCTTGTACTCCTTTTCCTTTTTATCCGAAAGCGTAATAATTATCTCCTCTGCATTTTCCACCACATGATTGTTTGTAAGGATATAACCTTCTTTATTTATTATGAACCCGGAGCCGAGGCTCTGCCTCTTAAATTCCCTTTCCGGCGCTTCTCCGAAATTCCTGAATTCATCTCCAAAAAAATCTTCAAACGGGCTTCTGAATTCAGGAAATGGAACCATGGGCTTTTGCTTCACTACCTGAGTTGTAGATATGTTGACCACAACAGGATTCAGCTCCTTGGCCAACTTTACGAACGAATTCGGCTCAAGCTGCTGAGGTTCCGTTTTTTCACCTTTTTCTTTCCAGAAACTTTGGGCGCCTGTGGGCGGCGTAACATCGAACCTGGCTGTTAACACAACCCCTAATAACAGAGATGCTATCCCGACTATTACTACACTTTTAATGCCGAATGTTTTCTTGTTGTTCATGGTATCCATTATATTCTCCTTTTTTATGTCGCCTCTACCTTTATATGTTTAGGTCTTTGCTCCCGCTTCTTTTGCAGTATAATCTCCAAAACGCCATGATTATACTTTGCCTTAACATCATCTTTATCAACTATATATGGAAGGCTAAACGCCCTCTGAAAAATACCGTAAGAACGTTCCATTCTGTGATAGTTTTCTTCCTGAACATTTTTCTCAAACCTGCGCTCGCCTTTCAAAACCAGGATATTGTCATTTATCTCCACCTCAATATCCTTCTTGTCTATCCCCGGCAGTTCTGCCTTTAAAATAATATGCTCCTCCGTTTCATAAATATCCACAGGAGGATGCCAGCCGCCCCTTCCCATGTCTTCGCCTGCGCCTTTTGTTCTGGAAAGGGTTTCGTCAAACAGGCGGTTCATCCTCTCCTGAATGGTAAGCAGGTCTTTGAACGGGTCCCATTTCAACAATGCCATACTATCCTCACCGATACGGAATTATGGAGCAATAAAGCTTGTCCCGTTATGTCTGTAAACGGGATTTGATTCAATTTATTTTATAATTACACCTTTGTCAAGGGTCAATATTTGTTTTCCTTGCGCGTTCAAAATTAAGCTCTCCTTTTTTCTCATCAATGATAACAGTATCATCTTCATTAAATTCACCTTCAAGAATCTTTGTGGCCAGCGGGTCTTGGATTTTTCTCTGGATGAGCCTTTTGAGCGGACGCGCGCCGTAGGCCGGGTCATAGCCTTCCTGCGCCAGAAGCATCTTTGCGCCATTGGTCAAGGTCAACGTAATCTTTTTTTCGCGCAACAGTTTTTTAAGCCGCTCCAGTTGTATGTCAACAATTGCCGTTATATGTTTTTTCGACAAGGGATGAAAGATTATAATATCGTCAATCCTGTTTAAAAACTCAGGCTTGAATGAAATCTTCAAACTCTCCATTACCCTGTTTCTTATCTCATCATATTCTTTCTCACCCAGTTCCGTTAAAAACCGGCTGCCTACGTTTGATGTCATGATAATCACGGTATTTTTAAAATCTACAGTGCGTCCCTGTCCGTCCGTAAGCCTGCCGTCATCCAGAATCTGCAGGAGGATGTTGAACACACCGGGGTGCGCTTTTTCTATCTCGTCAAAGAGAAGCGCGGAATACGGCCTTCTCCGCACCGCCTCGGTCAAATAGCCGCCCTCCTCGTAGCCCACATAGCCGGGAGGAGCGCCGATGAGCCTTGCAACAGAGTGTTTCTCCATAAACTCGCTCATGTCAATCCTGATCATAGCCTGCTCATCGTCAAACAAAAATTCCGCCAATGCGCGCGCAGTTTCTGTCTTTCCAACACCTGTAGGCCCAAGAAATATAAAAGAACCCACCGGCCTGTTTGCGTCCTGAAGCCCTGCCCTTGCCCTTCTCACAGCCATTGAAACCGCATTGATGGCCTCATCCTGGCCAACAACCCTTTTTTTGAGCCTCTCCTCCATCTTTAATAATTTATCCCGCTCCCCTTCCATCATTCTGGTTACAGGCACACCTGTCCACTTGGATACGACCTCGGCAATATCCTCTGAATCCACCTCTTCCTTGAGCATACCCTTTCCCTTTTGAATTTCTGCCAATCTTTTTTGGCCGTCTTCCAATTCCTTTTGAAGTTGGATAAGTACGCCGTATTTAAGCTCCGCAGCTTTTGCCAGATCGCCAGCTCTTTCAGCCTGAGCCGCCTTGAGCTTTGCATCCTCTATCTTTTCTTTTGCAGCCCGTATCTTTGTTATCTCCTCTTTTTCCTTCTGCCATTGTGCTTTAAGGCCTGAGCTATTTTCCTTAAGGTTTGCAATCTCTTTTTCTATCTTCTCAACTCTTTCAAGAGACGCCCTATCAGTCTCTTTTTTCAAAGCCTGCCTCTCTATCTCCAGCTGGGTGATCCTTCTCTCTATCTCATCTATCTCAATAGGCATGCTGTCTATCTCTATCCTTAGGCGAGATGCGGACTCATCTATCAAATCAATTGCCTTGTCAGGAAGAAATCTGTCGGTGATATAGCGGTGGGATAGGGTTGCCGCTGCAACGATGGCTGAATCCGCAATCCGCACACCGTGATGGACCTCATACTTTTCCTTGAGGCCGCGCAAAATGGAGATGGTATCTTCCACATTCGGTTCGCCCACAAACACAGGCTGGAAACGTCTTTCCAGAGCCGCATCTTTCTCAATATGCTTCCGGTATTCATCCAGAGTTGTCGCGCCCACGCACCTGAGTTCGCCCCGCGCCAACGCAGGCTTGAGCATGTTGGACGCATCCATCGCGCCCTCTGCCGCGCCCGCGCCAACCAAAGTATGAAGCTCATCTATAAATAATACTACCTCGCCCTGCGCCTCGTTAATTTCCCGCAAAACCGCTTTGAGCCTGTCCTCAAATTCTCCGCGATATTTTGTTCCGGCAATGAGCGCGCCCAAATCAAAGGCCAGAAGCCTTTTGTTTTTCAAGGTCTCCGGCACATCGCCGGAAACAACCCTCGCCCCAAACCCCTCAACGATTGCAGTCTTTCCCACGCCTGGCTCGCCTATCAGCACAGGATTGTTCTTCGTGCGCCGCGAAAGCACCTGAATCACGCGCCGAATCTCGTCATCCCTGCCGATAACCGGATCGAGCTTTCCCTTTCGTGCAAGCTCCACCAGATCGCGCGTATAGCGCATCAATGCCTGATACTTTTCTTCCGGGTTTTGGTCTGTCACGCGCTGGCTGCCGCGCACTGACGCCATTGCCTTGAGTATCGCATCTTTTGCGGCCCCCGGCGCAGCCAGAATCTTAGCGGCCTCGCTTGTCTTTTCATCTGCAATGGCAATGAGGATATGCTCTGTGGAGACAAAATCATCCTTTAGCCTCTGCGCCTCTTCAAAGGCCTTGTCGAGAATCTTTTTCAATCTCGGCGCAAGATAGACCCCTTCCGCGCCGGAGACATTAGGAAACTTTTTCAAAGCCTCTTCCAGTTGCCCCTTTATCAGAGAGACATTCGCCCCAACCCTTTGAAGCAACGGCGCGGCAATGCCGCCTTCCTGTTCAAGCAATGCAAGGAGCAGATGTTCCGCGTCAACCTGCTGATGCTGATATTTTTCAGCAATAACCTGCGCTGCATTCAGCGCCTCTTGTGATTTTATGGTAAACCGGTCAAGCCGCATAAGTTAATGTCCAATTATCAAAACAACTATGATTATAATTTAGTCTTGCAATACGCCATTGTCAAGATTCATATCTACTTATCTCTGTAGATGGCAGAAATTTTTTTGGGCAAAACTCATTTGTATGTTGCTTGAAGATTTTACATTATCAGGGTGTTGAAAAAGTCTTTTAACTGTCTTTGCGAGCGAAGCGAAGCAATCTCGTAGTTAAAGAAATCAATGAGTTAGAGATTGCTTCGTCGTGGAAAATACTCCTCGCAATGACATTTCGTGCGTTTTTCCATAGCCTGTTATTATTTCATTGCCTCACATATGTAAACATCAAAGCGCTCAGCCCGGCAAATATTATATTTGTAAGCCATGCGGCCAGAAGCGGCGGAATGATGCCGTTGTATCCAAGCGAGACATTGATTGCAAAAACAACCCAGTAGCTGAAACCTATTATAACGCTTATTCCCACACCGACCGCTATGCCGCCGTGCCTTCCGCTCTTTAACGCAAACGGCATTCCAAGCATTACCATGATTACGCTTACCAATGGAAACGAAATTTTGGAATGCAAATCTACAAGGTATCGCGTAGCCGCATATCCTTCTCGCTTTAGCTTTTTCACATACCTCCAAAGATCTCTGAAACCCATCTCGTCCGCAAGCCTCTCAATATTTTTCAGGTCGTCAGGTTTTTCAGCAAGCGGTATTATCTCCAATGCCTTTTTTGACTCGTCAAGCAATCTGCCGTCTTGAAATCTCAACAACTTGCTCTCTTGCGCAACCCACTTTCCATCAACCCAATTTGCCTCATTGGCATCAATCCTTTGAATGATATTAAAATCATTGTCCAATTTATAAATGGTCAAACCTTTTAAAACCCCTTTTTGAGACTCTATGTAATCTATGCTGTATATATCCATATTGTCCCTGAACCAGATGCTGTCCTGAACAAATTGAGCTTTTTTGTTTACACCCTCCATTGTCTGCTTTATTGCTGCAACCCTTTGATTGGCCAATGGTATGATTGACTCGTTGACTATAAAATTAAGCCCGCTTATTGCCGAAGCAGCGGCAAAAAAAGGCATTGTAAGTCTCAACATGCTGATTCCGCCTGCCATTGCAGCCGTAACCTCTTTATATTTGACAAAAATGCCGAGGGATATAAGAGTAGCCATTAAAACAGCAACCGGCGTTACCTGATAGAAAATAAAAGGTATCTTGTATAGGAAAAATTTAACCCCATCCCAAAACTGCACATGGTGTTCAATAAGTTTGCCCATCTGCTCAAAAATATCTATGATGAGATAAAGAGATATAAATGCCGTCAGCGTAAGCGCAAAGATTTTGAGAAATTCTCCGATAATGTATCGTGTAAGTGTTTTCATCTTTCTCTTTTAAACCTTTCTTTAAAAACTGCAAGCGCAGCGTCTTTTTTTTCTTCCAGCCATGCCAAAGATTTGATTGGAGATTCCTTTGCCGTTTTATAAAACATAGCGGCGCCAATCACAGCCATAATCATATCCGACCCCCATACTGCCAGTATCGGATTGAGCAGCCCCTTGTTCCCAAGCGATTCCAGCGCGGTTGACAGCACATAATAAAAAAGCACAATCCCCAGGCCTATGGTAAAGCCGGTAAATTTTGTCGTCCTTACCTTCTGAATTCCCAACGGGACTCCGAGAAGGCCAAAAATAAATATAGAGGCCGGCAGTGCAAACCTTTTGTGAAGGTCTATGATATACGGCGCAGGGTTTGCCCCTGCCTTTTTTACATTATTTATCTTGTCTGCAAGCTGATTTACTGTTAAATCCCTGTTTGTTTTTGACTCGTCAGGATTTTTTATTTTGTCATCTTTAAGGCTTAAGTTTAAATCATAAGTATTGAATGTGATAATTTTATAAAGCCCCTTGTCCTCTTTTCTGTGGATTTGGCCGTTAAACAATCTTAAGGTTATCTTCATGGCCTGGTAGTCAGACGATATAATGCCGCTTTTTGCCGCTATTATATTATTATCTTTTTCTTCTCTCTGATCCGAAATAAAAACGCCTTCCAGCTTGCCGTCTTCGGGCATTATACGGTTTGCATACAATATCAGCCCGTCAAATGCGTCATTAAACCCCATCTCCTTTAAACCAATGCCGGCCTTGTTTCTCGCCACGTCATAAATAAGTCTTTTGGACGATAAACTTCCCCACGGAAAGGCATAAATTGTAAGAAATATCGCAACAACATATGCAATGAGCGCCATAAAAACAACCGGCCTGCTCATCCTTAATATGCTTAAACCGGACGCCTTCATTGCCGTTATCTCGCTGTCGCCTGAAAGCCTGTTATATGCAATCAGTACGGATATAAGAAATGATATGGGAATGATGTATATGAGAAATGAAGGAATAATAAATAGAATCAGCTTCAAGATGACAAACAACCCTACTCCGTGGTTAATTGCCATTTCTGCAAGTTTAAGAACCCTGCTCAAGAGAGATGTGATGGTTAGAACAGCAATGCTTATCGCAAAAGGGCCGGCCATCTCTTTAAATATGTAAAAATTGAGAATCCTCGGCATAGGTTTAATTGTATAACAAAGGATGTTATTTATTCAACTTGGTTTTGATAAATAAATTCGCCTTGTCTTTAGCGGCATTTGCTGATATTTTTTTGAATATGCTGCAAGAGAGTAAAATAAATAGGATAATCCTTCTCATCCTTGACAGTCTCGGCATAGGCGAACTGCCTGATGCAAAAGAGTATAAAGACCAAGGAAGCAATACATTAAGCAATATTATCAAGGTCCTGGGCAGCATTGCGCTGCCAAATCTTGAGGCAATGGGTCTTGGCCTCATTCAAGGAGTTGAAGGACTGCAAAAACCAAAAAAACCTATCGCCTCTTACGGCAGAATGGCAGAGGCATCCAAAGGCAAAGACACCTCTACCGGCCACTTTGAAATAGCAGGCATTATAATTGACAAGCCTTTTTCCACATATCCCGACGGTTTTCCGGAAGCGATAATGAGCAGATTTAAAATAGAGACAGGTCTTGACTGTCTTGGCAACAAGGCGGCATCCGGCACAGAGATTATAATGGAGCTTGGAGAGGAGCATATAAAGACAGGCAAACCCATTGTATACACATCTGCGGACAGCGTATTTCAGATAGCGGCGCGTGAAGATGTAATACCGATTGACAGGCTGTATGAGCTATGCGAGACCGCAAGACATATTGCCGATAAATACAATATCGGCAGGGTTATAGCAAGGCCGTTTGCAGGCGATAAAGGCTCATTTAAAAGAACCGAGCGTAGAAAGGACTTTTCCATGCCCCCGCCTGAAAAAACGATTTTGGACAGGTTAAAGACAAAGGGCATTCCGGTTATCGGCATCGGCAAGATAGGCGACATCTACGGCCACCGCGGCCTAACCCAGGAAGTACACACAAAGCATAATATGGACGGGGTTGACAAAACCATAGAGGCAGTGAAGAAAACCAAGAATGGCCTCATATTCACAAACCTTGTTGACTTTGACATGCTCTATGGCCATAGAAACGATGTAACCGGCTACGCAAATGCGCTTATTGAAGTTGATAAGAGAATCTCTGAAATACTTGCATTGCTGGATGATAGTGACATGCTCATTATAACCGCCGACCACGGATGCGACCCGACAACTCCATCAACAGACCATTCAAGGGAGTATGTGCCGCTTATCGTTTACGGTAAAAAACTAAAACATGGCAAAAGCCTTGGGACAAGAAAAACATTTGCGGATGTGGGGCAGACAATTGCAGAGGTGTTTAATATAAGCAGAATGAAAAACGGAGTATCATTTTTAAAGGCAGTAATCTGAGCCTCTTACAAAAATCCCTATTCTGTCATTCCCGCAGGATTTTAGCGGGAATCCGGTGTTATTTAAGCAAAAACCATATCCCCGATAGAAGCATTCGGGGATGACAACTTGAATGCACATTGGAATAAGAACCACTATATCTTTTCCCTAT
>CAZVZI010000069.1:0-7814 GCA_964631455.1 uncultured Thermodesulfobacteriota bacterium
AGGGATTGTTAAATGGTGCACCCAGATGAGCGGCGAGAAAAGCCTTTTCGGCGGGGCGGGAATTCAGTTTGTTCACCCTGCGCATGACGACCAGCAGATTATAAGAGAATTTGTTCAGGCTGAGCTAAAAAAAATGGGATTGGAAAATTGATTAAACACCCTCCTTTTTATACAAAGTGAAGACCGCCAACAAAACCCCTGCCGTAATAGCAGAATCGGCAACATTGAACGCAGGCCAGTGATATCGGCCCACGTAAACATCCAGAAAATCTACCACCTCTCCAAAACGAACCCTGTCTATCAGATTTCCAACAGCGCCGCCTGCGATAAGCGACAAGGCAATGCGATATGGTAAATTGTTTTCTGTCTTTCTGTAGACAAAGAACACAACTATCAGCGCAACCATAGATGTGCCTATTAAAAACAGTGTGCGGAAAATTTTATTGCTGTCATGGAACAAGCTGAAGGCAGCGCCGGGATTTCTGACGTGGATGATATTAAAAAAACCGCCGATGACCTCTATGGACTGATGAAGGATGAGGTAATTGGCAATGACGGCCTTTGTGAATTGGTCAAGGATAACAACGATTAAAGAAATCAGTATAAGGATTTTGTATTTTTGCATGCTTCCTGCTGCCATTTTCATGTTTTCCAGATAATACACTATACCTTTAAAGAATTTCAACTATTGTCTCAAATGACAGCCTTATGTTGGTGGAGCTTGGGTGCAAAGGAGAGTTTTTTTATGTTTGGCGAGGCGGAGCTATGCTTAAATATTGCTTGCAGGTTTGATTACTCAGTGGGTTAAAGCCGGGAAGTGTTCCGCAGACCTCACTTGGTATGACAAATTCACCTAACTTTCTACTGCTAAAACCCTATCTCCTTTACTCCTTTCTTGTATCTGACTTCATTTGCCAGGGCATCTATCAACATCCTGTGGGTAATGGCAGCTGCCTCCATAAAAGATGCTTGGTCTTTTACCACGGCAAAGTCGCCGGGCGTAAGGTTTTTGATGCCCTTTATTGCAGCAATCTCTTCCTCTGGCAGGGCATTTTCTGCGGACACAAGCCCTTTTAACAGAGTGTTATAAAAATTGAGATTCCCATCCGGCGTAAGCGGCCTGAACTCTATCTTGAACTTGAACCGCCTGAGCGAAGCGTGGTCAAGCCCCTCCATATCATTTGTCGCAAAAGCCACAATCCCCTTGTAGCTTTCAAGCTGGGTCAGTATCTCATTGGTAAAACTTATCTCCCACGAACGTTGCGCACCGCCCTGACCTTCTTCAGAGCAGTCTCCTTGTCCGCGCCGCCAGCAATCTGTAATGTGCTTATGGCATTTACAATCCCGCCTGCGTCCACATTGTATG
This sequence comes from uncultured Thermodesulfobacteriota bacterium, assembly GCA_964631455.1. GTDB lineage: Bacteria > Desulfobacterota > GWC2-55-46 > UBA9637 > UBA9637 > JACRNJ01. The sequence goes on from CAZVZI010000069.1 coordinate 1,367, forward strand.
TCCTGCACAAATCATTCAGTTCTTCATCATTGAAAAAATCTTTTATATCCTTTTTTTTAAGCTCATATTTTAAAACCTTGAGGCGGCTTTTCTTGTTGAGCTTTTTAAACTCCATGGAAAAAGAAAACCTGCGCATGGTTGACGGGTCAATCTCTCCTGAACGGTTGGTTATCCATATCACCTTTTTTTCGTGGGACTCAAGGAACTGATTTATCCAGCTCTTGTTTGTCTTGCTCTCAAAAAACATGGAATTATAAGAATTCAGAATCTCGTCAGCCTCATCCACAAGGACAACAGAATTATCCTTGTCAGCAATATTAACTGTTGCAAAGATAGCGCTTAGTCTTTCTTTATGCTCGTCTGTCTCAGGCGTCTTCACGGTAAATAACCCTTTCCCATATCTTTTTGCCAGACTCCTTGCAAATGAGGTTTTTCCTGTGCCTGCCGCGCCGTAAAAAAGGATATTCTGCCTACCATTGCTTTTAAGCAGGGTATCCAGCACCATTAAATTATCCTCTGAGACGTCAAAATCAGAGACTATCAATGCCTCGTCATTATCCTTTGTAAAAAATTGAAGGCTTAAATCAGCCTCGCTCAAACCGGAGATATAATCAGCGCACCATGTGGTAATCCCTATTTCATTGTCCCTGTTTTTTTCTACAATCTCTGCCTTAAAAAGATTTCCTTTAGCAACTGAGTTTAAAATCGCCGTAATTCCTGAATATGGATATGCCGCCAAAATCAGCGACAGCGCCTCCAAGAAACTCTGCCGCTGTTTGCGATGTATCTTTGAGATAAAAGAAAGACACAATCTCTTTCTCTGCATTTGTCAGGTCAAATGTCTTCTGAAGCGTGGAAAGACGCATCTCCATATCAGGATCAGAAGAGCCGGCAAGCTTTTTCAGCCTTATTGAAATCTCTGCATCAACACCTTCTATCAGAAGTTCTTTAAGGGTTTTTGCTGATAGATTATCCTCCAGAGAATCCCCTTCAACCCAGTCATTAAAATTTTTGTCTTGCGCAATCTCCGGATACCTTCTTTTAATCAGGTCAATAATGGTTTTCCACCCTACAACAGTCATTGCAAAATTGAAAAGCCCTTCTGTCTCAGAGTTTAAGAATCTTGAATGTATAAGATTCCGCAGATACTCACAGGTCTTTTTCTCCTCAAAGTATGAGTTGAAGGCATTTTTTGACTTAAATACCCGCCTTTTGAACCTTAACCTCGGCATAAATGGTTTTCTTGGTGGCATAGCAATCTCCTCCTTTAATAAAAAAGTTTATATTATTTATACCATAGGCAGGCGACAGCCTTATGTCGGTGAGGGGGCAGAGTTTCCCTTTTCAGAAAATAAATGAATTGACACAACCATTATAGTTGTTATAATCATATAAGAGGTGCAAAATGGCAAAAGAACTTACAGCATTAAAGATGAGAGGAAATCTTGGAGAAATCCTTGAAGAGGTCTATTACAAAGGGCAGGAATTTATCATCAAGCGCGGCAAGAAACCTATGGCCGTGCTGGTTCCCCTTGATGAGTTTGAGAGTTTGAAAAAACAGCGAAGGGCAGACATGTCGGTCTTTGACAATATCAGGACAAAGGCAAAGACCTATTCCGCAAAAGAAATTGAGTCGGATATTGACGAGGCATTAAAGGCGGTCCGCAAGGGTGCATAGGGTCGTCATAGACACCAATGTCCTCATAAGCGGCATCATACAAAGGAACGGCTTTCCATTCAAGGTGATTAAGCTGTGGGAAGATGAAAAGTTTGTTCTCATAACATCCGCAGCAACCATAGAAGAGGCCGGAAGGGTTCTGAATTACCCGAAGATAAGTAAAAAGTATAAACTGACAGATGACGACATTAAACGTTCCATCACAAATCTGCTGAGATATTCCACCATAATAGATGACCCTCCGGAAATAAATGCCATAAAAGAAGACCCTGAAGACAACAAAATTTTGGCAGCGGCTGTTGCCGGTAAGGCTGATTACATAATCTCCGGCGATGCTCACCTTCTGGGCTTGAGGAGGTATGAGGGGATTGAAATCGTAACGCCGAAGGGGTTCTGTGAAGTAGCGGGAGTATAATAGCAATAGCCAATTATCGGTGGGCGTAGCCCACCCTGCTTTTATTATGACAGAGGTATTATTTTGCGAAAGGTGAATTACTTTTTCTTACACATTATATCAAAAAGCTGCTTTATCCGCTTATCCCTAATAAATTCTTTAAGGTCGCGTTCTTTGATCTCTTTAATCACGTTATTAATGTGCTTGGTTACAATCCCCTCCGCATGAAAAACGTTCAACTGTTTTTCCTCTTTCAAATCAGCATGAATAAACCAACGCTTTATTTTAACGGTATCGTCGGTTATGTCTTTGATTTTTTTAACAACATCATCATTAAGAAATTTCTTTTGTAAATATGTCTCCGCACAACCCTTGTAATCTTTTTCACCAGCCTCACTGGTTCCAAGGAAAGTAACTGCATTTGAAGAACATGTAACTTCTATATGAATAACCTCATCCAGGCCAACTTTTATTGCAAGTATATCAATTTCTTGATTTCTTCCGTATTTGATGTTGTTCATCATAAAATAGCCATCTGTTTGAAGCCAGCTTGCAACGACTTCCTCAAATATGTCTAAGCCCATAATGAAATCTCCTATATTGAAAAAGGGGAAATAACAGTCATTATATTCGGTTCAAAAACTCCGCTATCGTCACGATCCCTGAACCTTCAAACTCTTTTAAGATAAGAAGGTGTTTATCCCCGGTAACAATAAAATCTGCCTTTGCCGCCTTTGCACATTCAAGTATCCTGTTATCGGGCTCATCTTGGAGGATGTCTAATTTAATCGTGGGCTTAACTACCGTTGCTACACTGCTTATATGCCTTACCGTCTTCTTGATTGCCTCATCATCCCATAAAAACTTGGTTCTTAACTTAGAGGCCATTTCGGTTATTATAGGAACGGATGTATAAAGCTGAAACTTTCTTTTGACAGCCAGCAGATAGGCCTCTTCAGCCCTTCCATTCTTTGTCAGAAAGGCGGAAATATAGACGTTTGTGTCAAAGACTACCTTGGGCATTATCTCCCCTCAAAGATGAGCCTTTCTATCTCCTTCTCCGTGATATTCATTTCCTTCGCCTTCCCTGTTCCGTAAGACTGGAGAGAACGGAACTCCTTGGCGAGCTTTTCCTGCCTGTAAAAAGCAAACATCTCACGGAAAAACTCGCTCAGCGTTTCTCCCTTCTCCCTCGCAATCTCCTTATATTCCTCGGCTGTCTGCGGCGGGACAGAGATTGTCATTACTACCCTTTGACGTGACGGCATAGTCAACCTCCCTTTGTATTATTATGTATTACCATACCAGATATTTCAGCCATCTTCAAGCATCAGTTTGTATGATGTCAGTTTGTATGAGGTTTGTCTATGTGTATCCGCACAAAGGCAGGTAAATACTAACTTTATGGAGCAGGTTACAAACCTGCTCCTGCAAAGCAATTTTTTTATATTTCTTGCCATCGCTCCGCCATTATGGAAACCACTTCTTCTCTGTCCTATAAAAGGCATAATAATGCCAGAGCAGATTGTGAACAGCCGCCAATCCAAAGCTATATCCTTCTGCCTTTAATCGTTGTTCAAGCTTATCGCCGTATAGTTTCTTACAGATTTCATTGACGTAAACATAGCCATTAGCTGTATCGTTGTTGACCACAATATCAACTACTGATAAATCCCTGAGAGCCTTTGAAATATTATCTTCAATGACCACATATTCATCAGGATGGGCGCCGGCAAGGAGCTGTGTCACGAAAAAGATTCCGCCCCCTTTAAGATAGAGCTCTCCCGATTTATCCAACAGTTTGTTGATATTGACCACAGGGTCGCCAGTGAAATCGCGAATAAATCTGAGAACCCTTTTGAACCGGTCAAAATCCTCATCAATCAAGCTGAACAGGCTGCCTTTGTTTGGAGTCTTTGTCATAACGTGTTGTTCAAAGGCTGCCTTCACCTCCTGCGGTGAAAGAGAATCTATCCGTTCAAATACCTTCTTATGCAACTGCTTGGCGTCCTCATCATGTTTTTTAGTATCCTCGAAGAATTTGCTATCCTTTTTAAGCCCATCCATAAAGAGTTCAATAATGTCGTCAACCCGTGCAGGGAAGGATATTTCTATCCTTGACAGGTATTCTGACGAGGGGATTGGCGGCAACCCTTGGAGCATGATGCTTTTTCCCTGAGATTCCCCGGTCATATAGAAATCAAACTGTCTTCCATCTGTGACACAGAAGAAAGGCGCATCAAGGATAAGACTGTAAGACTCCGCTTGAGGAATTGCCTCTTTTAAAGGAACCCCTGGTTTTTTAACCTCGACAAGCAGCCACGGAATAGTTTTTTGAGTCTTTGAGATATAGCAAACGAAATCTCCCCACACTGTTTGGCTGCCGACCTGGACAGGAACTCGTCCATAAGCGCTTATCAGTTCCTCCGGCCATTTCAGATGCTCTCGAAGATAAGGTAAGACTTTTTCCATTGCGACTTCGTATTCATTCATAGCAAAACCCTCCTCCTACTTTGTTTTTCATACACCCACACCAGCGCCCTTAGCTTCTACCTCACCTCCTTCCTCGCTTCCGACAAAGAGATTGGTTCTCAGCAGAAGATTTGTCTTTATGGCGCAGGTTACAAACCTGCTCCCGCAAAGGGTTATGGAGAAAGATTCGTAAACATATTGCAAGTGGTCATTCTCCTCTTCATCGGCCCCCATATATATTTTCCGGTCTTATCTATATAACCATAACCCGCTTTATTATCAACTATAACACACGCCAAACCATTTCTAAAATCTGACACCCAGTTAAACACAGGTTCTATTACCATGTTCCCTTGCTTATCAATAAAGCCGCTTTTTTTAAGCCTTTTTTTGAATAGGATTTGCCGGACATATTGCTGCAAAGACCTTCGTGGAAACGACCGGAACTCTTAACATCATATTTAAGTTCAATAACCATTCGCCCTGTTTTATCAATAAACCCGGCCTTTCCGCCTATCCTTACTAATGCCAGTCCCTCGGAGAAAAAGTCTGCGCTATCAAAGGCTGTTTCAAAAACATCCCTGCCGGTTTTATCAATATAATACTGAGTGTCTTCGTCTTTAGTAAAATTAGCTACTATTGCAAGTCCTTCCCTGAAATCAGAGAGAGACTCATCTTCATACTTTGGCGGAATAACGAATTTTCCCGTCCTGTCTATATAGCCTCTAATCCCATCACTACATACATTTGCCAACCCTTCAGAAAACCCAATAGGTTCGTCTGAAATAGGTTCAATAATCATATTTCCCTTTTTATCTATACAGCCCCATTTGTCATTAACCAACACGCTGAGTAAACCTTCTGTAAACTCAAACCATGTTTCATTATATGGCATTATAACGGCATCTCCTCTTTCATTGATAACTTCCGTTAAATCACTGCCCAAAGGTTTGACTATTGCAAACCCTTCTTTGAAACAATTAAGGTCATCTGCAAATCTCGGCTCTATAACCATATCCCCATTAGTATTGATAAATCCCCATGCCTTGCCTTTCTTCACAGATGCGTATCCTTCGCTAAAGGCAAAACAATCGTCAAATTCAGGTTTAATAACTACATTACCCAATCTATCAATATATCCGTGCTTACCATTCACCTCAACGGGAAACAGGGCGTCACTTTGTTTACGCGTTGTGAATGTATTTATGGCAGACAGAGCAGGCTTGCCAAATGCAAGGCTAATCCCGGCCCCTGCCAAAGTTTTCATAAAACCCCTTCTTGTAAACATGGCTCCTCCTTGTTCTATGAAAAAATTGATAACACAATAATATCAGAACCATGCGACAGCCTTATGTCGGTGCAATGTAAATTGATGGGAGATTCATGAAGCGTATCTAATATTATACAGATACAACAAGGCTGCCCATCCGCTCGGCATCATTCTGGGCGGGTATTTGAGTTCTTGTCCATACTTAACAGCCATCTCCAAAAAGTATCGCGTATGAAAAAATGCTTCTGCAATAGGCCTGGTGATTGGAAGCCAGTTCTTGTTATCCTTTTTCTTAAACTTTTTTCCGGTTTCCTCTTGTACGATGCGCAAAAACCACTCGTTTAAAGGACGATTAGGCGCTAATTCCTGAAGGTTCTTTATTATTTCCATAGTGCTTCCCTGAAGATAATATACCTTGTAACTTTGATGGTAGAACCTATATACAGGATCCTCGTAGTCCCAACGGCTGCTGCACCTTTCAAGCAGCTCCTCAAGCGCAGGCAGCTTGGTTTTGAGATTTTTAAACAACTCCAAAATTTCAGGGCTTTTATCGTGGTTATCAAATTGTAAAGTAATTGTTTTTCCCTTTTTACGTGCCGGAGTTTTTTTCATAGATAAACATGCCCTCCTTTTG
>CAZVZI010000070.1:0-7792 GCA_964631455.1 uncultured Thermodesulfobacteriota bacterium
AAGAATCTGTCAAAAGCCATAAAAGATTTTATTTTGAAATTGGCAAAAGGCATTTTAGAACACAGAGATGAAATAGATAAACTGATAGAGGTAAATACAGAAAATTGGGCTGTAGATAGGATTGCTGTTATAGACAGAAACATTTTAAGACTCGCATCCTTTGAACTGTTGTATTGTCCGGATGTCCCTTTTAAAGTTGTTATTGATGAGGCAATAGAACTCGCTAAAACGTACGGGACAGAGGATTCAGGGGCATTCATAAACGGCATATTGGATAAGATAGGCAAGGGGATTGCTTTTAGAAAACAAGAAATAAACCTGTCCCTGCAGGCTTCAAGCAGGGAAGAGATTACATGAATACTTCAGACGGACTTATAAAAGAAAGGCTTCCGCAGCACATCGCCATTATTATGGACGGCAACGGCCGCTGGGCGGAGAAAAGATTTCTTGGCAGGATAAACGGCCACAGAAAGGGGATTGAGGTTGTCAAGGATATTGTGGAGTTTTGCCGCGAACTCGGCATCGGCTATCTCACGCTCTACACGTTCTCTAAAGAAAACTGGAACAGGCCTAAAACAGAGGTCGGCGCCCTGATGGAATTTCTGGAAGAGCATTTAAGGAAAGAGCTTCTAAAACTTATAAGAAACGGCATAAGGCTCAGGGCAATCGGCAACATATGGGAGCTTCCTGATAATATACAAAAGATTGTAAAAGAGGTGGAAAGTAAAACTGTTGATAATACAGGCATGATTCTCAATCTTGCGCTTAGTTACGGCGGGAGGGCAGAGATTGTAGAGGCTGCAAAGAAAATTGCCATGGAAGTAAGACAAGGCAAGATTACTACAAGCGATATTACAGAAGAGGTCTTTGCAAAATATCTCTATACTGCCGGCAGCCCGGATCCCGACCTTCTTGTGAGAACAAGCGGCGAATTCAGGATAAGCAATTTTCTCCTGTGGCAGATGGCATATACCGAAATATATGTTACTGATGTGTTGTGGCCTGATTTCAAAAGGCAGCATCTTATTGAGGCGCTCCTTGATTTTCAGAATAGAGAGAGAAGGTTCGGACTTACCGGTGAGCAGCTCAAGAGCTGCGGGGCAGGCAGCGGGGGATGAAAAGGGTAGTAACCGGTCTTTTCCTTGGCTTTTCGCTCCTGTTTTTGCTCCTATACGCAGATGCCTTCTGGTTTTTTGTCATAGTTGCATTGACTGTTGGTTTTGCCCTGCGGGAGTATTATAAAATAACCGTTAGCCAGGATAGCGGCCTTGCGTTTACCGGGACATTGCTTGGGGTGACAGTTCCGGTTGCATTGTATGTTGCCGGACCTAAGTGGTTTGGGGGATATTTAATCTTTGCAGTCTTTTCTATCTTTGCATACTGCCTTTTCACCAACAAAGAGCTTGCCTCGATTACAAACCGCATAGGCATTGGGGTTTTGGGGATTGTTTACATTGTCTTTCCCATGTCTCATCTTATACTGCTGAGAGATTTGGAGCAAGGGAGTTTATGGATTATATTTCTTTTTCTTATTATAATCGCAAACGATACATTTGCATATTACGGCGGCAGAAAATTCGGGAGGCACAAACTTTCTCCAACAGTGAGCCCAAATAAAACTGTGGAGGGCGCAGCATGGGGGCTTGCAGGAGGCATTATAATTGCAATTGCATTTCAGCAATTTTTTTTGATAAAGAGTTCCCTTCAAGAAATCGCAGCGCTGTCAGTATTCATAGGCATATTGGGGCAGTTAAGCGACCTGTTTGAGTCGCTTATTAAGAGGAGCGCAGGCGTGAAGGATTCAGGAAGCATCCTTCCGGGTCACGGCGGGGCATTAGACAGGATAGACAGCCTCATCTTCCCAACCCCGGCTATATTATTATCTTATTATTTTCAGGGTATAAAATTGGCTAACATAAAAAAACTTGCAATCCTCGGCTCAACAGGTTCAATAGGCCGGAGCGCCCTTGAGATTATCAGAAGGCATCCCTGTAGATTTAAGATAACAGCCATTGCAGCAGGCAAAAACAAAGAACTGTTCAGAAAACAGGTAGAGGAGTTTAAACCGAAAGTTATCTCTCTAACAGATGAAAAAGATATTCTGGGATTAAAAAAAGGGGTGTCTTATTCGCCCAAGGTTTGCTTCGGCAATGACGGTTTGCTTGAAGTAGCTGCTTATAGCGGGGCAGACATGGTAGTCTCTGCGCTGGTTGGGGCGTCCGGCCTTGCGCCAACTCTGGCCGCAATCAGGGCGCGAAAAGACATTGCCCTTGCCAATAAAGAGGTTTTGGTCATGGCAGGCGGCCTTGTTATGGAAGAGGCCAGGAAAAATAAAATTAACCTTCTTCCCATTGACAGCGAGCACAGCGCCATATTTCAATCCCTTGTCGGCCATAAAAGAGATGATATAAAAAGGCTGATACTTACGGCATCCGGCGGGCCGTTTTTAAATATGCCTGTCAAAAAATTATCAGGCATTACGCCAAAACAGGCGCTAAATCATCCAAAATGGAAGATGGGAAAAAAGGTTACTATAGACTCCGCAACGCTTATGAATAAAGGTCTGGAGGTGATTGAGGCCATGTGGCTTTTTAATATGCCGTCGGAAAAGATAAGCGTCCATATCCATCCTCAAAGCATTGTCCATTCTATGGTGGAATATGTTGACGGATCAATCGTGGCACAGCTTGGACCCACGGATATGAAGGGGCCTATTTCTTACGCCCTTTCCTATCCTGACAAAAGGGTTGATTGCGGGGTTGCGCCGCTCAATCTTTGCAAAATGGACAATCTTACCTTTATAGAGCCGGACACAAAAAGATTTCCGGCGCTCAGGCTTGCATACGCGGCAATGGAGGCAGGCGGTCTTATGCCAGCGGTCTTGAATGCCGCCGATGAAGTTGCAGTGGAGGCATTTTTGGAACGAAAAATAAAATTTACGAATATACCGAAGATTGTGGAAGCAACGATGGTAAAATTTAACAATCCAAAACCCAAAACCCAAAATCCAAAATTGAAAGAGATATTGGAGGCGGATAGGGAAGCAAGAAAAATGGCAAAGGAGATAATAAAAAAGGGGATACGATGACAACACTCATATCATTCTTAATAGTTCTCGGCATTTTAGTTTTTATCCACGAGCTTGGTCACTTTATTATTGCAAAGCTCTCAGGCGTAGGGGTTCTGAAATTTTCCCTGGGTTTCGGGCCGAAGATAATCGGCATCAAAAGGGGAGAGACGGAATATCTCATTTCCGCGCTTCCGCTTGGCGGCTATGTAAAAATGGTGGGCGAATCAACCGATGAAGAGGTTAAGCCTGAAGAGAATGAAAAATCATTCGCCAATAAGCCTATTTCAAAAAAGGCGGCAATAGTCGTAGCCGGGCCGATAATGAACCTTATTCTGGCATTTGCGCTTTTGCCGCTTATATATCTTATCGGGATTCAAGTCCCTGCGTATTTAGACAAAAAGCCGGCAGTCGGCTATGTTCCGCATGGCGAGGCCGCGGACAAGGCAGGCTTGAAAAAGGGAGATGTAATACAATCAATAGACGGCAAAAATATTAAGAACTGGGAAGGGCTTAATACCGTTATTATTTCCAATCCGAACAAATCGCTCAAACTTGTTATCAAAAGAGATGGAGAAGTTAAAGAGGTTCAATTGACGCCCGAGGCATCTTCTCAAACCGGCGGCGGAATCAGCGGGTTTTATCCTCCCATGAGCCCCACGGTCGGCGGACTCGCCGGAGGATTTCCCGCTGAAAAGGCAGGACTGAAAGTCGGCGATACAATCCTTGCTGTTGACGGGGTTAAAATAGACCACTGGATAGAACTACAGCAGGCAATTCAAAAAGGCAGTAAGCAGTCAGCAGTAAGCAGTGAGCAGTCAAAAGAAATAACATTTTCTGTAAAACGGGGGAATGAAACCTTTGAACTCCGTATTAAGCCCCAGTGGAATGAAAATATCAAAGGATATGCAATAGGCATATCGCCTCTTCAGGAGACAATTACAAAACGTTACGGCATTATCGGAGCGGTTGGTGAAGGCACAAAAAAGATGGGCGAATTGACGATAATGACCTTTGTTATCATTAAAAAACTCTTTATTGGAGAAATATCCATAAAAACCCTCGGCGGGCCGCTTATGATTGCGCAGGTGGCAGGCCAGGCGGCAGAATCTGGCGTGACAGCGCTTCTATCTCTTATGGTGTTTTTAAGCCTGCAGTTGGGCATATTAAATCTTTTGCCCATACCTGTTTTGGACGGAGGGTTTCTCGTATTTTTCGGCATAGAGGCGCTTCGGGGCAAACCCCTGAGCGATAAGGTTATGACTATTGCCCAGAATGTAGGCATGGGGCTTCTGGTTTTGTTGATGGTCTTTGTGACATATAACGATGTAATGCGGCTTGATATAATAGATGCGATAAGGCGCGTTTTGCATTTGTAGCGGCGTAGTCGCACTCTGCCTCCATGAAAATACTTGCCATAGACACATCCGCTGCATCAGGAAGCATTGCGCTGCTTGAGGACGAACTCCTCATCGCTGAATTAACAACCTGCATCCAAAAGACCCATGCAGAAAGGTTTCTTCCCTCAATTAAAAATCTTCTGGACAGTGCCGGCATAAAAATAGAAGATATAGATGGCTTTGCCCTGACTGTCGGCCCCGGTTCTTTTACAGGACTTCGGATCGGCCTTTCCACTATTAAAGGGCTTGCATGGAGTTTAAATAAACCCATCGCAGCCGTTTCAACATTGGAAGCGCTCGCAATGAATCTACCTTATTCTGACAAACAAATTTGCCCTTTGCTGGATGCTCGGAAAAAAGAGGTTTACACCGGCATCTATAAAGTTGACGACTATTGGCCCATATCCGTGACGCCTGATTCAGCGATAAGCCCGGAGGCCCTTGTTAAAAAAATTAAAGAGCCGACAATATTTCTTGGCGATGGTGTAAAAGTATATGGAAACCTTATTAAGGATGCGCTCGAGGATATGGCTGTTATCGCGCCTTCTCATCTCTGGCCCATAAAGGCGTCAAGCATCGGACTTTTGGCATGGGAGAGGTTTAAAAGCAATAATATTGATAGTCCTGAAAATATCAGATTAAATTATTTGAGATCGTCCGAAGCAGAGATTAAAGTAAAGCAAGGTTAAGGTCTGTGTTGTCAAGGGTTGACAAGCGGAAGATGTTATAATAATATCTGTTGCATCAATCCGAAAGTAATCCAAACAAAAAAAGGAGGCCATTCTATGGGGACATTAAATGGGGACTTTTTAGAGAGGTTACTGAAAGGAGATTCGGAGTTTAGAAGGATTTACGAGGCGCACAGAATGTGCGAAAAAAAGGCGGCAAAACTTGGTAAAAAGCCGTATCTGACGCTGGAAGAAGAGATTGAGGAAAAAAGACTCAAGAAGATGAAATTGGAACACAAAGACAGGATGGAGGAGATGGTTTCTGCGAAGCGATAGGGTAAAAAAAGGGCTTGAGCGGGCGCCTCACAGGGCGCTTCTCTATGCAACGGGCTTGACCAAAAAAGAGATGGAGAGGCCGTTTATCGGCGTTGCCACTTCTTTTAACGACCTTGTGCCCGGGCATATCGGCATGAGGACTTTGGAGCGGTTTATCGAAAAGGGCGTGCATACCGGAGGCGGGCATTCGTTCTTTTTCGGCGTTCCCGCGATATGCGACGGCATTGCTATGGGGCATACGGGGATGCACTACTCCTTGCCGAGCAGGGAACTCATTGCGGATATGATTGAGTCTGTTGCAACGGCCCATGCCCTTGACGGCCTGGTGCTTCTCACGAACTGCGATAAGATAACGCCCGGAATGCTTATGGCTGCTGCTCGGCTTGATGTGCCAAGCATCGTTGTGACAGCAGGGCCGATGCATACAGGAATGTATAAGATGAAGCGACGCTCTTTTGTGCGCGACACTTATGAGGCAATCGGGAGATTTAAGAATAAAGAGATTACCGAGCAGGAACTTTCGGATTTGGAATTTTGCGCGTGTCCTGGCGGTGGCTCATGTCAGGGCATGTATACCGCAAACACGATGGCATGCGTGACCGAAGCGCTTGGAATGTCGCTTATCGGATGCGCAACCGGTCTTGAAGGCTCTGCTGATAAAAGACGGATCGCCTTTGATTCAGGTGTGAGGATAGTGGAAATGGCAGCCGAAGATTTGACGCCGCGAAAGATTATGACGCGCGATGCGTTTGAAAACGCAATCAGGATTGACATGGCTCTCGGCGGATCAACCAACACCGCGCTGCATATCCCTGCAATCGCGCACGATGCGGGCATCGAACTGCCGCTGGAGATTTTTGACAGCATAAGCAAGGAGACGCCGAATATCGTTAAATTAGAACCGGCAGGCGATCACTTTATGGAGGATCTGGAATATGCGGGCGGCATCCCTGCGGTGATGAACAGACTCAAACATCTTTTAAAGGATAACATCACTGTTTCCAAAACGAGGATACTGGAAATTGCGCGTAATGCAAAAATAAATGACAGCGATGTGATACGGACATTGGAGAACGCGTATTATAAAGAGGGCGGGATTGCAGTGTTAAAAGGAAATCTCGCGCCCAATGGATGCGTCATAAAGCAGACTGCGGTAAGCGATAAGATGAAACACTTTGCCGGCAAGGCAAAGTGTTTTGATTCCGAAGAGGCTGCAATGCAGGCGATCCTCAACGGAAAGATAGCGGCCGGAGATGTGATTGTTGTGCGATACGAAGGCCCAAAGGGCGGGCCGGGGATGCGTGAAATGCTTGCGCCTACAGCAACAATAACAGGGATGGGAATGGCGGACAAGGTTGCGCTTATCACCGACGGCAGATTTTCCGGCGGCACAAGAGGGCCGTGTATAGGCCACATATCGCCGGAGGCCATGGAAGGCGGAACCATAGCATTTATTCAGGACGGCGATGAGATAGAGATAGATATTCCCAACAGGAAAATAGAGCTGAAAGTTGAAAAAGGAGAACTAGAAAAAAGAAAGGCAAAATGGAAACCGCCTGAGCCGAAGATCAAAAAAGGGTGGCTTGCCAGATACGCAAAGGTAGTAACATCGGCCAATACCGGGGCAATCGTAGAATAAAATTTCAGGTAAATGTATGAAAAAAACAGGCGCGCAAATATTTATTGATTGTCTTATAAAAGAAGGCGTGGACACCGTCTTCGGTTTCCCGGGAGGCGCGGTTCTGCCCATCTATGATGCGCTCTACGGCGTTACCGCCTTCAAGCACATTCTTGTGCGGCATGAACAGGGTGCGGTTCACATGGCGGATGGCTATGCGCGCGCAACAGGCCGACCGGGTATTGTGCTGGTAACATCAGGTCCAGGCGCAACCAATACCGTTACCGGCATTGCCACCGCATACATGGATTCTATCCCCATGGTGGTTTTTACGGGCCAGGTTCCCACGGCGCTTATAGGCAACGATGCCTTTCAGGAAGCGGATATTGTCGGCATCACGCGGCCATGCACCAAACACAACTATCTGGTGAAAGATGTAAAAGATTTGGCGCGGATAATCAAAGAGGCGTTTTACATTGCAACAACAGGCAGGCCAGGGCCTGTGCTGGTGGATATGCCCAAGGATGTTTTAAATGCGCACGCTGAATTTAAATATCCGGAAAAAGTTGAACTGAAAAATTACCAGCCCACGTACAAAGGTCATCCGGGACAGATAAAAAAGGCGGTTGAAATAATCCTCAAGGCAAAGCGGCCTGTGTTATACACCGGCGGCGGCCTTGTTTTATCGGACGCAACGGATGAA